>DASWUW010000434.1:0-1826 GCA_036406335.1 Trebonia sp. | reverse complement strand
AAGCTGGCCGGTGTCGAAGGCCCCTACCACCTGCTGCTGGGCGCCGATGCCTACCAGTCGCTGTCGGACGCGGTCGACCACGGCTACCCGGTCGCCGAGCATGTGTCGCGCCTGATCGACGGCGACGTGATCTGGGCCCCGGCGATCAGCGGCGGCGTGCTGCTGTCCAGCCGCGGCGGCGACTACCAGTTGCAGCTCGGGCAGGACTTGTCGATCGGCTACGAGTCGCACACAGCGGAGTCGGTGCGCCTGTACTTTACGCAGTCGTTCACCTTCCTGCCCTACACCGCCGAGGCCGCAGTGCCGCTGAGCGAGAGGGCCGTGTAGGCACACCAAACGCAGCTACGCGGTCGCGGTGACAACCACGTAGCCCTTCGGCTCGCGCCAGAGACCACCCGGCAGGGTGCGGAATCTGGCGCGAGCTGCGTTTTCCAGGCCCGCGGTGACGGACCGGCGCAGTTCGGCGTGTTCGGGCACGCCTCGCAGCGTCAGGACGGAGGCCAGATAGGCCACGACGGGTTCGGGACCGGGGAACAGCAGGGCGTTGTCGCGCCGCAGGACGGCGACGGCGCCGGAGGCGGCGAAGCCTTCGACGACCTGGTCGGGGAGGTTGCCGCCGTGGACGTGATCGTCGGGGGACGGCAGCGGCGTGATGCCGTGGGCGGCCAGGACCTCGTGCAGCAGCGCCGACAGGTGCGGGTAGGACGACTCGCGGTTGACGACCGCGGCGAAGCGTCCGCCGTCGCGCAGCACGCGGCGGACTTCGGCGACGGCTCGGGCCGGGTCGTGGAGGTGGTAGAGCATGTGGCGGGCGGTGACGACGTCGAAGGCGGCGGCGGCGAACGGCAGGTGCTGGGCGTCTGCCCGGACGCCGCTGACGCCGGGGATGCGGCCGCAGGTGGCGGCGGACTCGGCGGAGAAGTCCAGAGCGGTCAGGGGCGCGGTGTGGCCGGCTTTCGAGAGCCGGGCCAGGAAGGTGCCGGTGCCCGGGCCCACGTCGAGCAGCTGGTCTGCGGCGGTGATGCCGGCCGCGGCGAGCACGTCGGCTTCGACGTCGTGGTCGAACTCGCTGTAGCGGCGGTGGGTCTGGATCCTGACGTCCAGTGGGCTCAGGTCGCGGTAGGCGCGGTCCACGGCTGCGGTCATGGCGACCATTGTGCTGGCGACCATTGTGCTGGCGGGCTTGTCTCGGCGGCGACGTCCGCCGCCGAGACCAACCGCCGCCCCGAGTGCCCCGCGCTCAGGAGTGCACGCGCACCACGACCGACACCGGCATGGAGCGCACCGGGTCGGGGCGGACCCAGGCTCCGCTGTGCGGGGAGTCGATCACCAGGCCGTTGCCGATGTAGATGCCGACGTGGTGCTGCGTGGGGTAGAAGACCACGAGGTCGCCCGGCTCGGCCTTGCTCAGCGGGACCTGCTTGCCGGCGCGGGCCTGGGCGCGGACGGTGCGCGGGATCTTGACGCCCGCCTTCGCCCAGACGTGCTGGGTGAATCCGGAGCAGTCGAAGCCGCCTGCCTTGGTGGTGCCGCCGTAGCGATAGGGGACGCCCATCAGGGACAGCGCCTCGTGGATCGCGGCCGCGGCCTTCCGGTCCTTCGCCGGGGGCAGATGGGCCAGCAGGTAGGCGTTGGGGTGCCGGGCCGGGGCCGGGCGGCGGGCAGTGCCATGATGGCCCTGGTGCCGGGTCGCCGGCTTGGTGGCGCGGCGGGCCGCCGGGGCCGGGGGGTCGGCCATGGCCGGGGTGGGCCACACCGGTCTGCGGGCGGCGTGGAAACCTCGGAGCCCGCGTGCCTCGTCCAGCGCCGGTACGGTGCCCAGCGCC
>DASWUW010000433.1:0-3645 GCA_036406335.1 Trebonia sp. | reverse complement strand
CGGCGACGACGCCGAGCTGGCCGCCTACTACGTGATCGCGGAAGCCATCACCAATGCCATCAAGCACGCGCAGGCGGCCCGGATCGCGGTGCGGGGCGAGAAGTCCGGCGGGTGGCTGCGGGTCACCGTCCGCGACAACGGGAAAGGCGGCGCCAGTGCCGACGCCGGCACCGGCCTGCGCGGCATCCTGGACCGTATCGGCGGTATCGGCGGCGAAGCGGAACTGCACAGCCCGCCTGGTCAGGGCACCGAGATACGAGTGAGGATTCCGTGCGGATAGGCATCGCCGAAGATTCCGGCATATTTCTCGAGGGCCTGCAGATGCAGCTCGACCGCCTCGGCCTGCAGGTGGTCATCGCCGCGCGCTCGGCCGGCGAGCTGCTCACCCGGGCTTCCCGGCAGCCGATCGACGCGGCCATCCTCGATGTCCGGCTGTCGCCCGCCGTCTCCGACGAGGGCCTGCAGCTGGCCGATCAGATCGCCGCCAGCCACCCGAAGGTCGGCATCCTGATGCTGTCCCAGTACGCGGAACCCGCCTACGCCACCCGGCTGTTCCAGAACGGCACCGCCTACCGCGGCTACCTGGTCAAAGACCGGGTCGCCAACGCCCAGGTGCTGCGGGACGCGCTGCAGCGGGTGTGCGACGGCGAATCCGTGGTCGACGAGAAGCTCATCGGCGACCTGCTGGCCCATCAGCGCCACCTGAGCAAGCTGGACAGCCTCACCGAGCGCGAGCAGACAATCCTCGGGTACATGGCCGGCGGCCGTTCCAACCAGGGAATTGCCGTGCTTACCAGCCTGAGCGTGAAGGCGGTGGAGGCCAACATCGCCCGCACCTACGCCAAGCTCGGCCTGGCCGGCGACCCGGACGACACCCGCCGGGTGCTCGCCGTCCTGGCCTGGCTCCGCGGCGCGCCCTCGCGCCCGTTACCGGTCCGGGAGGGCCGGCCGGAACACCGCCAGCGCGAGGGCGAGGGCGCTGTAGTAGCCGACCAGCCAGGTTAGCTCGGCCAGGCGCTCCCGGCCGAGGCCTTCGGTGCCCGCGGCGTAGTCGTCGTCGGCCAGGTTCCGCTCGGCGGTCATCACCCGGGCCAGACGGCAGGTCAGCGCCTCCTGGTCGGTCAGCCCGGCCGGGACGCGGCCGCTGAGCACCGCGTTGACCTGCGCCTGAGACAGGCCGAGCTGGCGGGCGGCGGGCTCATGGGCCAGCCGCTCGAAGTCGGAGCGCAGCTCGCCCGCGACGGCCAGGATGGCCAGCTCCCGCTCCCGCCCGGTCAGTCCCGCGGCAAACCGGAGCTGCGCGCCGACCTGCTGCACGGCGTCGCCGATACCGGGGCTCAGCAGCATGACCGCGAACGGGCCGAGCAGCCGGCCGGCCTCGTCCGTGATCGGCACGGTGCCCGCCTGGCTGGCCCGCGGGCCGCCGGTGATCGCGTCGTAGAGAGCGCGCCGCGCGTCGTCGAGGTCCGCCGGGTCGGTCAGGCCGAGCCGGGGCGGCAGGTTCTGGAACCCGGGCGCCCCGCCCGGGTCCGGTTCGGCGCTCATCGCCAGCCGCCGGCGCTCAGGCGATCGTGTTGCGCAGGATGCCGACGCCGGACACCTCGACGGTGACCGTGTCGCCCGACTTCAGGTACAGCGGCGGCTGGCGCCGGTGCCCGACACCGGACGGCGTGCCGGTGAGGATCAGGTCGCCGGTCCGCAGCGCGGTGAATTCCGAGATGGTGGAGATGAGCCGCGGGATGGAGAAGATCAGCAGCGAGATGGTGGACTCCTGCACCTTCTGCCCGTTGACGGTGGTGGCGATGGACTGCGCGGTGATGTCCACCTCGTCCCGGGTGACCAGGTAGGGGCCTACCGGGGTGCAGTCGTCCCACGCCTTGCCCTGCATCCACTGGTGCGTCTTGTACTGGTAGTCGCGCATGGAGACGTCGTTGGCGACGGTGTAGCCGAGGACGTGGCTCCAGGCGTCCGCCTCGCTGATCCGGCGGCCCGGCTGGCCGATGACCACGGTGAGCTCGCCCTCGTAGTCGATCTGCTCGGTCTCGCCCGGCAGGTCGAGCGCCGCGTAGGGACCGGCCAGGCTGCTGGCGAACTTGGGGAAGAGCACCGGGTAGTCCGAGTCGGTGCGCCCGGTCTCTTCGATGTGCGCCTTGTAGTTGAGCCCTACGCAGATCACCTTGGCCGGGTTCGGCACTACCGGCCGCAGGTCCGCGTCGGCCGCCGGGAACGCGTCCGCCGGGCGCCGCTCGGCCGCCGCCAGCACCTCGGCGGTGGTGAATTCGCCGAGCTCGCTCAGTCCCGCGAGGGGCACGAGCTGGTCGCCCTGCACCTCGGCGACGACCGGGTCGCCGTTTCTGTCGTAGGTGGACGCGTAACGCATGAAGGGAATGCCTTTCCAGCCGGCGGCCGGCCCCGTGCCGGGCGCGCGGTCCACGTCTATCACGGCCGTCCCGCGCGTAGCGGCGAGGCCCCTCCCCCCGGCGCTCCGCTCCCGGCGGCCCAGGCAGGCCTGGCGGTAGGTAAACATATCGCTACATTGCGCCGCCAGCGGATGGCCGCCCGCTAGCGTAACGGGCAGCACGGTAGTTATTCCTATTTTCGCTGGTGACAGCGATTCCCGAGAGACGTAAGGGTAGTCTGGCAACGTTGTGACGCGAACTGGCCTGATATTGGACGAGCGCTACCGGTTGGACCAGCGAATCGCGGCGGGGGGCGTCGGCCAAGTCTGGCGGGCGACGGACCTGCTGCTTGAGCGGCCGGTGGCGGTAAAGGTGCTGCGCCCGGAGTACGCGGACCACCCGGAGACCCTGGACCGGTTCAGCAAGGAGGCCCGGCACGCGGGCGCGCTGAGCCACCCGCACGTCGCCGCGGTCTACGACTACGGGCCGGCCGGGCCCGGGTGGCCGCCGTACCTGGTGATGGAGCTGGTCAACGGCCCGTCGCTGGCCGACATCCTCGCGGTCGAGCCGGTCGAGCCGGTCTTCGCTCTCGACGTGATCGCGCAGGCGGCGGAGGGGCTGTCCGCGGCGCACCGGGCCGGCCTGGTGCACCGGGATGTCAAGCCGGGCAACATCCTGATCAGCTCCGAGGGGCTGGTCAAGGTCACCGACTTCGGCATCGCCCACGCCGTCGGGCAGGCACCGGTCACCGGGCCGAATACCGTCATGGGGACCACGCAGTACATGGCGCCGGAGCGGATCGCCGGCGACCAGGGGTCGCCCGCGAGCGACCTGTACGCGCTTGGCATCGTGCTGCACGAGTGCCTCACCGGGGAGCCGCCGTACGAGGGAGCCCCGGCCGACATCATGGCCGCGCACCTGTACTCAACGCTGCCGCCGCTGCCCGCGGGGCTGCCGCCCGCGCTCGGTACCCTGATCGCCCGGCTGACCGTCAAGGACCCGGCGGACCGGATCAGCGACGCGCGCGAGCTCGCCGTCGCGGCCGCGGGCCTGCGCGACGCGATCGATTCCGGCCGGCTCGCTCCGGTCACGCGCACCGCGGCTCGCTCCGTCTCCGCCCCCGTCCCCGCGGGTTCGCCCGCCGCGGGCGGCAGCGGCCCGCCGTGGTCAGGGAGCTACGGAAGCGACACGGGCGGCAGCCGGATCGTCCCGGGCCGGGCGGGCGCCGGGCGCCCGGGCGAGGACT
>DASWUW010000432.1:0-1524 GCA_036406335.1 Trebonia sp. | reverse complement strand
GACGGCGGCGATTCCGGCCAGGATGAGGTCGATGCCGGCCAGGAACTGCTCGCGGTCGTCGTGCCCGGGCAGCTGCGCCGCCACCTGGCGCACAAACGGGTACCGGGCCGGGTCCAGCTGCGCCCACCGGGCGGCGACCGTCTCCAGAAACGCCGTCCGGTCGGTGTCGGGGGGCAGCAGGCGGGCGCTCGCGGCGTACTGGCAGGCCGCGCTGAAGACGGCCGGCCTGACGGACCAGTTTCGGGCCATCATCCACCAGGGCGCCCAGGCCAGCCGCGCACTCGACCCCCGCGCCGCGGTGCTGCACGACGAGCCCGACAACCCCGCGGCCGGGCGCCCCGAGGTCCTGCGCGGCGACCTGCGGCGGATTCTCCTGGAGTCCCTGCCCGCGGGCACGGTCCAGTGGGGGAAGAAGCTGGCCGACGTCACCGCCCTGGGTGACGGCCGGCCCGAGCTGACCTTCACCGACGGGTCGACGGTCACCGGCGGCCTCCTCGTCGGCGCCGACGGTGCCTGGTCCAGGGTGCGCCCGCTGCTCTCGGCGGCCCAGCCTGCCTACACCGGCACCGTGTTCGTCGAGACCTACCTGCACGACGTCGGCCGGCGGCACGCCGCGACGGCGGCCGTGGTCGGCGACGGGGCCATGTACGCGCTCACCCCGGGAAAGGGCATCGTCGCGCACCGCGAAGCGGGCGACATCCTGCACACCTACGTCGAGCTGAACCGCCCGGCCGAGTGGGTCGCCGGCATCGACTTCACCGACGCCGCCGCCGCGGCCAGGGTCGCGGCCGAGTTCGACGGCTGGGCGCCCGAGCTCACCGCGCTGATCACGGCGGCCGACACCCCGCCGGTCGCGCGGATGATCTACACGCTGCCGGACGGCCACCGCTGGGACCGGGTGCCCGGGGTGACGCTCGTCGGTGACGCCGCCCACCTGATGCCGCCGGCTGGCGAGGGCGCGAACCTGGCGATGCTCGACGGCGCCGAACTCGGTGAGGCAATCGCCGCACCCCGGCGAGACCGAGGCGGCCCTCGCCGCTTACGAAGCGGCGCTGTTCCCGCGCAGCGCGGCCGAGTACGCCGACGCGCTCGAGATCATCGACCTCTGCCTGGGCGAGCGCGCCCCTTACGGGCTTATCGACTTCCTCGCCGGGGCCCGGACGTAGACCTGGCCGGCGCGGAACTGGCCCGCGGGCGGGCGCAGCGGCCGGAAAGCGCGGCTGAACCACCGCCGCAGTTCCGGGGTCCACGGGATGCGGCGGCCGCTGGACGAGGACAGCCAGACGTAGTCCGCCCGGGACAGGATGGCCCGCCACCCGGCCACGACCCGGGGGAGTGCGGCGGCGCCCCCCTGGACGCTGACCCCGTGCCCCGCGGTCAGCGTGACCGCGAGGGCATCGAGCGCGTCGGGACAGTCCCCGGACCCGGCGGTAAACCGGTTGGCCGCGATCGCGAGGGAAGTCTCGTCGCTGACCACGCAGGCCCCCGGCGCGATCAGGGCCCCGTTCGCGCGCACGTCGGCGG
>DASWUW010000431.1:0-1726 GCA_036406335.1 Trebonia sp. | reverse complement strand
CCGCGAAGAGCTGCTCGGGGTTGGAGCCGGCGCCGGTGCCGCCGAGCTCGGGCGGGAAGGCCAGGTCGAGGTCGACCCGGCCGTCGGAAGAGGTCACGTGGCCGTTACGGCCGTCGCCGGTCGAGGTCGCCTCAGCGGTATACAGCACCTTGTCGGGCATACCGGTAAGCCTATCGTGACCGGGGTCCGCGGCCGGAGGGCCGTCGGGCCGCCGGCCGCCTCCCCCGCCGCGATCTTGTCGGTCACCGCGGGGCCGTAGGAGCGGACGGTGACCGGGGCCCGCAGGAGTTCCGCGACGGCGTCGGGCCAGTCGGCCGCGGTGAGGGCCTCGCCCGGGGAGTAGACCGGGCGGGCCCGCAGCAGCGCGGCGCTGAGCGCCTCCTGGTAGGCCAGGTCGCGGGCCGGGCCAGGCTCGATCTTGGTGACCGCGGCGCCGTCGAGGTCGTAGCCGCGGCAGATCCGCAGCCGTCCCGGCCGCCGCCCGGCCGGGTCCCGGCGGGTCGGGGCGGCCGGGTTCAGGTGGGGCAGCGCGACCGTGTCCAGGTGGGTTAGCGCGACCGCGTCCACTCCCCCGGTGACCCGGCGGGCGTAGTCCAGGGCCACCGCGTCCAGGTGGCCGGCCCGGAACGGGCCCTGCCAGCGGCCGCTGCCGTTGTGCGGCTCGGCGATGCCCAGGCTGGGGTCTTCGGTCGGGAACGGGCCCGGGCCGTGCCGGGTCTGGTAGGTCCGGGTGACGCCGAGCCGGGTCGCCAGCCGACCGGAGGAGGTTGAGGAGGTTGAGGTTGAGGTTGAGGAGGAGGAGGAGGTGGTGGTGGAGGTGGTGGAGGAGGAGGAGGTAAGGCTCTCGCTCAGCAGGGTCTCCGCGTTCTCGAACGTCGTGGTGGACCAGGTCGTGTAGGGGTGGAAGCCGCGCCACTCGTCCAGCAGCACCCCCTGGGCCCCCTCGAAGACGACCGGTCCCTGCCGCAGCAGCCGGGCCAGGTAGCCGTCCCCGGTGAGGGTCACCCGGCCGGCCACCGTCCGGTAGACGGCGGCGAGGTCGGCCGGGGGCGGGACGCCGGCCACGGCGAATCCCGTTTCCGCGGCCAGCCGGTCGCGGAGCCGGGTCAGCTTGCCCAGCAGCGCCCGGGGGCGGTCCAGGTCCCCGGCCCGGGGGGCGTCGGCCGGGTCGTCGAGCGCGTAGCGGGCCGTCTCGCCGATACCCAGGCCGCACGAGCCGTGCCGGCCGTCACCCCGGGCCTCCTCCCGGGCCTCCTCCCGGGCCTGGTTGGCGGCCCGGTGGTAAGGGGTGGTGAGCAGCGCGCCGCGGTCGACGGCGACCAGCGCGAGCGGGTCGGGGACGCCCAGGACGGCCAGGTGCTCCGCCTCCGCTACCAGCGCGAGCGGGTCCACCAGCATGAACCGGGACAGAAAGGTGCCGGTCCCGGGGGTGAAGGTACCCGAGCCGAACTGGGCGAACGCGTGCGGCGGGCCGGACGGCGCCAGGACGTGGTGCGCCGCCTGCGCGCCGCCGTTAAAGCGGACCACCGCGCGGACCGGGTGGCGCCCGGTCCGCGCGGTCGCGCACAGCCAGTCCACGACCGTCCCCTTGCCCGCGTCGCCGTAGCCCAGATCGACGACGATCACGTGGCCGTTCACAGCAGGACGCTGCCCGAGGGGAAGTCAGGACCACGGTCGCCGGTGCCGGCCGGGCGGGGCCCGGGCAGCGCCCGGCGGGGCGGGACGG
>DASWUW010000430.1:0-3132 GCA_036406335.1 Trebonia sp. | reverse complement strand
GGCCGGGAGGGCGGCTCGCATCCCGGAAGTGCAGGGCAACGGACTCTTCGCTGGTCAAAGCGCGGGGATGCCGTAGTCCGCCATGTATCACGGGCGGGCAAGCAGCTCGGAGATGCGCAGCGCCGTGTCGCCCATGACGCGGAGGTGCTCGTTCAGGTCGGGGGCGAACTGGAACTCGTCCATGCGCCCGCTGAAGTCGACCATCTCCGCGATCGACTCAGGCGTGGCTTCCTGCCCGTTGGCCCTGAGCCAGTCAGCTCTTGCGGGTGTGCTTGCCCCGCACTTTCTCGAAGGCAAGGAATAGGAGCAGGCCAGCGCGGTCTGCGGCTGAGGCGGGAAGAGGCGGAAGGCAGGAACCACGATGTTGCGGATCGCGCGGGCCGCGTTGCCCTCGATGTGCGACAGCAGGTGCCCGCGCTTGCCCTCCTTGTCCCGTCGGTGTTGATTGCCGTGTAAAAGTCCTTCTCCGCCGCCGTTTCCCTGATCGCCGCCGTCCTGCGCTCATCGGTGCGCCGGTCAACGGTCGCGATCTGCTGCCGCTCGTTGGCGAACCGCTCCAGATAGAACCTCGGCATGCATATAGGAAGCCACGCCAGCAGCCACCTGAGCACCTGCCAGCCGGGATCGCTGCTGCGGCAACGCTGCTGTCATGCCGGCCGGTCCGAAAGGTGGATGACGCCGCCGCCGTCGAACACGGCGGTCAGCGTGCGCGGGTCATGCGGTTAGCTGCTCGCTGAGCTGCCACAGTCTTTCCTGGACCTCGGGGTCAGCCGCCCAGGGGTCCGGCGGAGCCTGGTGCTCGCGGTCGTAAAAGACGCCGGTGACGCCTTCAAGCGCGGGATCGACGGCGAGGCGGATGGTCGCCGCGACGCCGCGTTCGAGCGAATCGACAGGGTGCCCGCCCCCGGCGAGGACCATCTTCGTCGGCATGAACGTCGCGGGGTGCAGGCTCGTGACACTCACCTCGGCGGGGTCGAGTTGCCCGGCTAGACGGAACCCGAAGGCGATCTGCGCGAGCTTAGACTGGCAGTAAGCGCGCATGTCCTGGTAGCCGTGCTCGAGCATGACGTCGTCGAAGTTGACCGGCGCCTGCCCGAGTGAGCTGACGAGTACGACCCGGGCGGGCGCGGATGCGCGTAGCCGGCCGAGCAGCCGGGTGATGAGCAGAAACTGCGAGAGGTAGTTGACCGCAAAGTTCAGCTCGTACCCGTCGGCGCTCTCCTGGCGCGCGCCACCGCCGATGCCCGCGTTGGCGACGAGGACATCGATGCGGTCCTCGGCCCCGAGCAGCTCCCCGGCCAGGTTCCTGACCGCCTTGAGCGAGGCGAGGTCGGCCCGGTAAGTGCGGACTGTCGTGCCGAGCGTCCCCGCGACCGCGTCGAGGCGCTGCTGACTGCGGCCGTGCAGCAGCAGCGTGTGCCCTTGGTCCGCGAGGGCCCCGGCGA
Source organism: Trebonia sp. (assembly GCA_036406335.1). Classification (GTDB taxonomy): domain Bacteria; phylum Actinomycetota; class Actinomycetes; order Streptosporangiales; family Streptosporangiaceae; genus Trebonia. Next base: position 1,687 of record DASWUW010000430.1, on the reverse strand, counting down.
CGCCGCGGCCGAGGCCGTCGGTCGCGCCGGTAATCAGGATGGTTTTCGGGCTCACAGCTGATCCCTTCGCTTCGCTGTCATGGCGGTGCATGGACCCGGTTGCCACCGGCATCCCGGACTCATTCGCCGGCCCACGGCACCAGGACGGCCCGGGCGAGCGTGTGCTGGAGAATGAAGAAGCTGAGGGCGGCCGGGGTCGACTCAGGGGTGATGCCGAGGGCGGTCACGGACGGTACGTCGAGTGCGCTGACCGCGATGTAGTAGCGGTGCCTGCCGGTTCCCGGCGGCGGCGCGGCGCCGGCGTAGGCGGTCGCGCGGACATCGTTCGGGACGTGGAAAGCGCCGTCGGGCAGGCCGCCGCCGCCGGGCGTGCCGGCGCCAGCATCGAGACACGTTGCCCCGGCGGGGATGTCGGCCACCGCCCAGTGCCAGAAACCGGACGGGGTCGGGGCGTCCGGGTCGTACATCGTGACGACGAAGCTTCGGGTCGCGGCCGGGAAGCCGTCCCACGACAGGTGCGGTGAGCGGTCCTCAGCTCCGGCAGTGCCGCTCATGGCACCGAACTGCGCCGCCGGCAGCGGTGCCCCGTCGGTGACGTCCGCGCTCGTGACCGTGAACTCGGGAACGGCGGGCAGGGTGTCGTACGGACTGGTCATTGGTCTCCCCTCGAGTCAGGTATCTCCTGACTTTTAATAGTCAAGCATACTTTTAAAAGTATTGCCACCTGTTAAATGTTGTAAGATCCGTTTCGTGGCGAGAGAACCCGGGCGGCAGACCCGCAGCGAGGCGGTGCACGACCGAATCCGGGCCGACATCCTGGGCGGCCGGCTCCGGCCAGGCCAGCGGCTGAAGTTCCCCGAGCTCAGCGAGTGCTACGGGGTGAGCACCGGCGCCGTACGCGAAGCCCTGCTCAAGCTGGTCGCCAGGAACCTGGTCAGCTCCGAGGCACACCACGGTTTCCAGGTCACCGACGTGACCGCTCAAGGGCTGGCCGACCTGACCGACGCCCGCAGGGAAATCGAGTCCCTCGCCCTGAGCCGCGCCGTCAGCGAAGGCGACCTCGCGTGGCAGGCCCAGGTACTGGCGGCCCACCACACCTACGAGCAGACCCCGCGCGGCGATGGCGATCAGCCAGCCGAGGACTGGCTGATCGCCCACGCCGACTTCCACACCGCGCTGCTGGCGGGCTGCGCCAACCCCCGGCTGCGCGATATGGCCGCCTCCCTGAGGGAAGAGGCCGAACTGTACCGGCGGTGGAGCCGGCCTGAACCGGCAGACCCGCACCGCTGGACCGACCAGGCGGACCACGAAGAGCACCGCGAACTGCTCGACGCGGTCATGACCCGCGACCGCGACCGCGCCAACTCCGCCCTGCGCCGTCTGATCGGCCTCACCTCCGGCCTGCTCCTGGACACCGAACCGCACGCATGACGTCCAGCCCGGCTCCCGGCAGTACGCGTCGCCGAATTCCGGTTGCGGTGACGGGTCTCCCCCGGCTCGCCAGACCGGCCGTACCGCACGCTGTTGCCGAAAAGCTCGTCAGCAGGACGGCGGCATCCCGCGCGGGTCCGCAGGCCGAGCGCCGCAGCCACGAACGCGCGGGCGACCCGAGCCCGCTCCGCCCGCCCAGCCAACGTCACGCTTTCCCGAACAGCCGCTCTGGTCATCAGCACACCCGCCCTTCCCG
>DASWUW010000429.1:0-5053 GCA_036406335.1 Trebonia sp. | reverse complement strand
GCAGTCCCCCGAATCACTCCTGCCCAAGAGTTCCCGATTACTCTCCGTCGCACATCGGTAACAATACCTACGTCGATTACCTATCTGGTGATCGGGTGACGAGCCCCGTGACCTGCTCGTTATTTACCGACAAACGTCGATAAGCAGCCGGCCGGCCCGAGCAGGCCCCGCCGTCCCACCCGCCGGAGCGGGTCAACGCCGGTTGCGCTGCGTAACCGGCGGGGTCAGCGGGCGAACAGCCGGGCGGCGTTGTCGTAGCAGACCGCGCGCAGCCAGCCGGCGCCGAGGTCCGCCGTTTCCAGCGCCTCCAGGGCATCCGGGTAGGAGTAGGGAATGTTGGGGAAGTCGGTCCCCAGGAGCACCCGGTCGCCCAGATCGCGCAGCCGGGGCAGCTCGGCCGCCGGGAACCGGGGACCGGCCTCCTCGATGAACGGCGTGAACGCCATCGTGGTGTCGAGCAGGACGCTGTCGTACCGCTCGGCCAGCCCGAGGAACTCGGCGTACTCGGGCATGCCCAGGTGCGCGACCACCAGGCGCAGCCGGGGATGGCGGCCCAGGAGCGCGGCGACGGGACCGGGACCGGTGAACCGGCCCGGCACCGGGCCCGAGCCGCAGTGCGTCACCACCGGGACGCCCGCCTCGGCCAGCAGCCCCCACGCCTCGTCCAGCAGCGGGTCGTTCGGGTCGAAGTCGCCTACCTGGAGGTGGCACTTGAACACCCGCGCGCCCTGCTCCAGGGCCCGGCCCACGTCGCCGGCGGCGGACGGCTCGGCGAAGAACGTCGCGGTAGGCAGGCAGTCGGGGGTCCGGGCGGCGAAGTCCGCCGCCCAGTCGTTGAGCGAGCGCGCCATCCCCGGCTTGTGCGGGTACAGCATGGCCGTGAACAGCGTGACCCCGAACGAGCGCAGCGCCGCCACCCGCGCCTGCTCGTCCTGCCGGTAGACGATCGGCCACGGCCGGCCGATCAGCGGCCCGGCGGCATCGAAGTAGGCCCGGACCGCGGCCAGCAGCCGCTCCGGCATGAAGTGGGTGTGCACGTCGATGAGGCGGTCCAGCCCGGCCCGGGCCCGGAAGGCGGCCACGCGCGCGCGGTCGGTCTCCAGGTGCTCACTTGAGTCCATCGCCCCCATCATCGCACTCCCGGGCCGAGCCCCTCCGGCCCGGCGCGGGTATCGTTCCCCTATGGGTCTTATCCCCCCGGACGCGGCGGTGCGGTCACCGCGCGTCCGCCGGGTCATGGCCGGCACCGCGGTGCTGGTCCTCGCCGCCGACCAGGTCAGCAAGTCGCTGGTGCTCGCCGCGCACCCCGCGGGCCCGGTCGGGACCGGGTGGGTCTCGGTCCGCCTGGTCCGCAACACCGGGGCCAGCGGCGGCCTGGCGTCGAACTACCCGGTCCTGGTGACGCTGGCCGCGCTCGCGGTCACCGCCGTCGCCGCCGGGTTCGCGCTGCGCGCCCGCGGCGGGGTCGCCGCGGGGTGCCTGGCCGCGGTGCTCGGCGGCGCGGCCGGCAACCTGGCCGACCGGCTGTTCCGCGCGCCCGGGTTCGGCCGCGGCGGGGTGGTCGACTGGATTCACCTGGGCGGCAGCGGCGGCTCGATGGACGTCGCCGACCTGGCGATCCAGTTCGGCGTGCTCGGCGCGATCATCGCGATGCTGGCCGGCGACCGCGTCCGGCGGACGCGGCAGGCCCGCGAAACCCCCTAGCCAGCCGGATCGGTGGCCGGCTGGTCCGGGCCGCCGGACGGCAAGCTGAGGGCGGGCAGCAGGTTCCGGTGCCACACCATCACGGTGAGCGTGCCGTAGTGGTAACTTCGCGCCGGACTGCCGAACGAGTTCAGGACCTGAGACGTGTGCACGTCTTCGGCCGGCGAGACGATCACGAAGTTCGCGCTGCCCATGGTGTAGGGCAGCCGCAGGTCGCTCTGCCACTGGCGCGGCTTGAGGTGCCCGTGCCGGCCGCCCGGGGCCACGGTCAGCATCGTCACCTTCCCCCCGGAGTCCACGGTGATGCTGGACGCCTCCCAGTAGGGGGCGAGCCCGCGCAGCAGGTGGTGCTTCACCAGCCAGGCGCTGAGGCCGGCGTTACGCGGCGGGACCTGCGGGTGCGCGGCGGCGATCCCGAGCATCACGGCGTAGCCGGCCAGCCCGGCGGCCAGGGCCGGCAGCAGGGCCCGGCCCAGCCTGGACCGCGCACCGCCGGTCCGCGTCCAGCCCGCCAGGATCGGGCCGCCGAGCACGCGCCCGGCCAGGGCGGCACCGAGCGACAGCACGGGACCGATCTCGTGCGCGCTGTAGACGCCCGGCTTCGGGACATCGACGACGAAGGCCGCCAGGTTGGCGGCTAGCGCGAGCACCAGGACACCGGTCACCAGGTCGCCGCGGCCACTGTCAGCCGGGCCGCCCTCGGCCGGGCCGCCGACGGCCCGCCGCGGCCGCAGCAGGCGCCAGGCCGCGGCCAGGGCGGCGGCGAGCACCACCGCCACCCCGATGAAGTGGACGCAGGCGAAGGCGACGTTCCCCGCCCCCTTGACCCCGATGTAGTCGGCGCCGAACAGTGCGAACACGCTTCGCACGGTCATCGGCAGACCCCGGATGATCTCGTGCCGGGACAGCAGGTGGTACCAGGCGTGGGCGGTACGGATCCCGCCCAGGCTTTGCAGGAGCGCGTCGAACAGGTGCTTGACCCCGATCGCGGCCACCGCCGCGGCCGCCAGCGACAGTTCGTACCAGGCGGCCGACCAGACCCAGGACAGCGCCGGCCCCAACCCGCGCGGCGCCGCCCGCCGGTCTGGCCACAGCGCCCGGGCCGCGCGGACCGCGGACGCGAGAAAGAGGGGAAGGACGCCGACCACCTCGATCAGCGGGTCGCCGATGATGGCCCAGGACAGCAGCACGCCCGCACCCACCGGCACGTACCAGCGCGGCCCCTGCGGGCGGCCCGCCGCCCAGTCGAGCAGCAGCAGCAAGAGCAGCACCGGCACTCCGGTGCCGACGTGATCCGGGCTGCCGAGCAGCACCTGGGTGGGCCCGGTCGGCTGCGGGGCGAGAATGAGCCCGGCGGCGAGCAGCGCCCGGACCACGCCCTCGGCGCCGCGCGCCCGGCCGCGGGCGACAAACGCGGCCAGCAGCACGAGCAGCGTGTAGGTCAGCGCGGAGCAGATATGCACTACTTCGGGACGCAGTCCCGCGACCGCCGTCACGCCCACGTACTCGGGCAGCTCGGTTGTGTAGAACGAGACGTCGGTGGCCCACCAGCCGTGCAGCAGCACGTTGCCGTGCAGCACGCTCCGGGCCTCGAGCACCAGGCCCGCCCCGTCCGAGTTCGCCTGGGTGCCGCCGGCCACCCGCAGGTAGCAGAACATCAGGACCGCGGCGGCCAGCAGCGTGGCGGCGGCCCAGGCCCGGCGCCCGGGTCTGGCCCGGCGCCGCTCCGTGGCTGCCGGGTCCGCCTTCGTCAGGTTCCCGCTCACCGAGCTCACCTGGCGACGCTACCTGACTACAGGACTGGTACCGCGGACCTTTGAGACCAACAGGGAGAATCTTTAACAGAGCTGCAGAAACTGGCACTCATAGAAAACTGAGAGGTAAGTGCGGTCTCCCGCGGTGCCGCCCGCAGCAAAGTCCCAGGTCCGTACGGCATAACCTAAACCATGGGGCCAGATACGGGCACGCGGGCCCGGCCGGGCCCGGTCCTCGCCGTGATCGGCGCGGGAGCGGTGGCCGCGCTGCTGCTGTGGTGGCACGGGACGCCGTCGCTGCACGGCTTCGGCGACTGGCTGACCAACGCGGGCCGCATCACCGGCCTCGAGGCCGGCTACGGCGTGATTGCCGGTGTCGCGCTGATGGCCCGGCTCCCCCCGCTCGAGCGCGGCGTCGGCGCGGACCGCCTGGCCCGGTGGCACTCGGTGGGCGGCCGCTACACCGTCGGCCTGGTCGTCGCCCACGCGCTGCTGATCACCTGGGGCTACGCGGTCACCGCGCACACCAGCGTCACCCACCAGGCCTGGACGCTGCTCGACAGCTACCCGGACGTGCTGCTGGCCACCGCCGCCGGATGCCTGCTGGTGATGACCGGGATTGCCTCGGCCCGCGCCGTGCGGCCCCGTCTGCGCTATGAGACGTGGTACTACCTGCACTTCTACACCTACCTGGCGGTCGCGCTGGCCTTCAGCCACCAGTTCGCCGACGGCGCGGAGTTCATGACTGACGCCGGGGCCCGGATCGCCTGGTCCGCCCTGTACATCGCGGTCGGGGCGGCGATCACCTGGTACCGGTTCCTCACCCCGGCGCGGCAGGCGCTCCGCCACCGGCTCCGGGTCACCGAGGTCCGGGCCGAGACCCCCGGCGTGGTGTCCATCGTGATCAGCGGCCGTCACCTGGCGGACCTGGGGGCTCAGCCGGGTCAGTTCTTCCGCTGGCGCTTCCTCACCCGCGACCTGTGGTGGACCTCGACCCCCTACTCGCTGTCCGAGGCCCCCCGGCCGGACCGGCTGCGGATCACGGTCAAGGCGGCCGGCGGCCACAGCGCGGCCCTGGGCAGTCTGCCGCCGGGCACCCGGGTGGTGACCGAGGGCCCGTACGGCGCGCTCACCGGGGCGGCCCGGCGCCGCCGCAAGGTACTGCTGATCGCGGGCGGGGTCGGCATCACCCCGCTGCGCTCGCTGCTCGAGACGCTGCCCGCCGCCCCCGGCGACCTCACGCTGATCTACCGGGTGAGCAGCCTGCGCGACGCGGTGTTCCGCCGGGAACTGGAGGACATCGCCGCCCGGCGCCAGGCGAAGATCTGGTTCGTGGCCGGCCGCCGCGACGAGCTGGCGGGCAACCCGCTCGCCGGCGGCGAGCTGGCCCGGCGCGTCCCCGGGCTCACCGGCCACGAGGTCTACCTGTGCGGGCCGCCGGGGCTCATCGACGCCGTCACCCGCGCGCTGCTCGACGCCGGGGTAAAACGGCGGCAGATCCACCGCGAGTCGTTCGAGTTCTGAACCAGGAAGGGGATCCCATTGCGCCGCGTCATCCTGGCGATCTGCGCCACGGCCGTCGGCCTGGTCCTGCT
>DASWUW010000428.1:0-5345 GCA_036406335.1 Trebonia sp. | reverse complement strand
ACCGGGATGGCTCGTGATGACAGCGGGGACCGGTTGCTGGAGCGGCTGATCTTTATGTCCGTTCTGGACGGGACCAGGCCCTCAGGGAAACCCGAGTGAGTGTCCCCGGTCGCCCCGGCAGTTACCCAGGCTGCTGTCGGGGCCGGGCACTGGGCCGCCGGGAGACGGCAGCGGGCCCTGGCCGCGTGGGTCAGCGCTGCTGGCTTCGGGCTGGTGGCGTGGGGCCTGGGCACCGAAGCGCCGACCCGGGCTGAGGCGAACGAGAACATGGAGCAGCAGAAGAACCGGTGGCGTAAACGCGGCCTGCAAGTGCCGGCTACCGCCGCCCAAACGGATGTGTGGATGACCCGCCAGCCGTGGCGGGACGCTCTGGACGTCCTCGGGCCCTCGATAGGGATGGTCTTCGCCGTGCGGTCGGGCCTGCGCAAGCCACGGCGGCTGACGATGCTCGCGATCGCCGGCGAAGCCCCGCTGGCGGTGCTCTATGCCCTGCGGGTGCCCCGGGCCGTGCAGCGGCGCAGGCCGAGGATCGCCGCCGGCTCAGCCCTGGTCGCAGCCGGAGCGGTAGCCCGGCTGCGGGCAACGTCGGCTGAACCCCTCCGCTAACAGCAGGCCCGTAGCGACCGTCGCGCCAAGGTTACGGCAGGAGCCGACCCGCGCCGTGCGCTTTCCGGCTTTGTCGCACTTCCGGTGGTGGCAGAAGGTGACGAGCAGCGGTGGCGAGACCCGCTGATCTGGAGTAGCGGACCGCGGCCGACAATTACGCTCCGTCACCACCGCGGGTGAGCCAGAGCCCCCCCAAAAATTGGCTTCCCGGTGGATTCAGGGGGTTGAAGGCGGTAGCGGCGAGTCGGAGTTCGCATCGCGCGGCGTCCGGTGGGCGACGTGAGAGCCGGTCGCGCATCCCAGCGTCATCGCTGGCTGAGGCGCATGTCCCGCCGCGTCTTGGCGCTGGTCCTCGTCGGTGTCGGGGAAGTACAGGTACAGCTCCATGGCGTGCATCATCGTGCGGAGAGCGCCCCGGAGTACGTGCTGCTGTTCCTGATCGAGGAAAGCCAGCGCGCGTTCCTCGGCTTTCCTGGTTGCCAGGTGGGCGCGAGCGAGCAGTTCGGCACCCTTCGGCGTGATCCGCACCTGAAGGATCCGCCCGTGTGTGGGATGCGGCTCGCGGTCGACGAGTCCGCGTTGGCGCAGGTCGGCGATCGCGGTTGACATCGACTGGGCGGTGATGCCGTTGCGCTCGGCCATAGTGGCTGCGGAGAGCGCCTCGGGGTCCACGAGCCCGAGCTGAGCGAGCGCTCCAAGCTGGGCATGAGTCAGCTCGAAGTCCCGCAGTGCCCGGTCGACCTGCTGGGCCAGCGCTGCGCTCACACGCCGCATCAGGTAGGTCAGTCGCTCCTCGAAGTTTTCCGCCACCTTGCTCCTGCTCCGTTTCCTCCGATGCGTCGTCCGCGCGATCACGTGAGAGACCTGGACAGGTATCAGGTACATGATAAGGTAACTGGAAGTAGTCAGTTAGCTGATAAGGAGGCTGGCAAGCAGAGCCGCGGAGAACACGGCGCCCCCGCGCGCCGCTTGGTTGCGGCAGCTAACAAACTCTTCCTGAATGGACACTCGTGCCATCCGCAAAAGCCAGTGCACTGGAAACCCCCGTCGAGGGCCTGCGCGTCACTCCGCCCTCGCGCCTCCCCTACCAGGCCAACGTCCTTGTCAGGTCGTTTCTTCTCGAGCGCCCGGCCGGCAACGTCGTCGTCTACAACTCTCCCGGCCTGACGTCGGCAGCGACGCCCATCCGGGATCTCGGCGGGGCAACCCGCCTGCTCATCAACCACAGTCACGAGGCGATGTACGGCGAGCCAGATCTCGACGCGCCGGTGTTCGTCCACGAACGCGACCGAGGCGAAACCGTCCGCTCCATGCGCGTAGCCGGCGTATTCACCAGCCGGCAGATGATCGATGACGACCTCGAGGTCATCCCCACCGCAGGGCACACCCCGGGCACGACGTCCTATCTCTGGGACCACGGCAGCCACCGTTTCCTCTTCACCGGCGACTTCATCTGGATTGAGGACGGCGAGTGGAAAGCCGTCGTGCTCGCCTCCAGCCTCCGCACCGAATACCTCGAAAGCCTGGCACTCGTCCGCGACCTCGAGTTCGACGTCCTCGTACCGTGGGGGACGACGGAAGGGAGCCCCAGCTTCGCGCTGGCCGCCAAAGGAGAGATCCGCGCACGAGTCGACCGGATTATCGCGCGAGTCGAAGCCGGCGGCGATCGCTAAAGGTCAGCTTCGTTATTCTCCGCAATCTCGTGTTTGCGGTTTCGTTCAGCAACCTTGCTCGGTCAGGAGACAGGCATGAAAATTTGTCGTACCGCTCTGGTAAACCCATGACGACCAAGGATCAGGGAGCAGCGAACAAGCTGCGTGTCCGAGACTTCTACGAAGCCTTCTACAACGGCAAGGACTACGACCGGTAGCGGACAATGCTCGCGGAGGGTTTCGTCAACCACCACCCCGGCGTGGCGGCCGGACGCAACGGCACTGTGGATTCCTTCCGGCAGCAGGTCGGCGACCCCATGCCGGATTTCGTTGCGACGATCAGGCGCATAGCTGCCGAAGACGACCTCGTCTGGGTCCAGTGCGACATTTTCGGGGCGGGAGGTCGGCAACTCGGAACGATGGTCGACATCTGGCGGCTGGAGGGCGACCTCCTCGCCGAGCTCTGGGACTATTCGGGACCCAGCCCGGACGACAAGTAGCTGGCTTTCCCTGACTCTTGTGTGAAGGGTTCGTCACCAACTCTGGCCCGGTCCCCGCCACCATTGCCTATCCGCCAGGTGTGCCGAGGGCCTGACTGGGTGCCGGTAGCAGGTCAGGGCAGGGCGGCCTTGCGCGCGAGGACGAGGTAGCAGCGGGGGCAGCCGTCCTTGCGTTCGCCCAGCGCGGTCAGCGGCACCGTGGTCACCGTGAACCCGGCCGCGGCCAGGTCGCGGCGGACCGCGGGCAGCGGCCAGGTCCGGTAGTACATGACGAACGGGGGGTGCCGCACGGCGTTGCGGACCCGCATGGCCAGGTCAAATCCGAGCAGCGCCCAGTACCGGCCCGAGGTGACGGGCAGGGGCGGGCCGGCCGGGAAGGCGAAGAGCCCGCCGGGTCGCAGCGCGTGGTGGACCCCGGCGAAGAGCGCGGGCCGTTCGGCGGGCAGCAGGTGCCCGTCCGCCCCGAAGCTGACCGCCAGGTCGAAGGCCTCAGCGAAGGGCAGGGCCCGGGCATCGGCCCGCACCCAGCTGGCACCCGGGTAAGCGGTGCGGGCCTGGGCGAGCATGCCGGCGCTGAAGTCGGTGCCGATGATCTGCCTCTGGCCCAGGGACTCCAGAACCCGCAGGCCCGCGCCGGTGCCGCAGCACACGTCCAGTCCCGGCCCGAACGGCCCGAGCGGACTTAGTGCCGCGGCGGCTGCGTCGAGGATTACATCGGGGGTGCGGAACGGGGTGTGGTCGAACTTCGGGGCGAGCAGGTCGTAGCCGCCCTCGACCGAAGACAGCGCCTGTACCGTCAGCTCACGAAGTGACGGACCCTGGGGCGAGAACACGAGCCAAGGGTACTTCCGGCTTACAGGCCGAGAACCCGGCGGAGGCCGCGGTCCACCTCATGCAGGAGGGACATTGGCAGCTGGCCCACGGCGGGATCAAGGTCAGTCTTGCCGAGAGTGACCAGAGCCGTGACGTTAACCACGGAGTCCCTGGGCAGCCCGGTGGCGATCGCAGGAACGAAAACGTTGCCAGGCATCGCCGCCAACCCGGTGTTCGAGGTAATGACGGCCGCCAGGGTGGTATTTAGCCTGCTGGCGTTATAGGGATCGGCCTGGATCACCAGAACAGGACGGCGCTTAGCGGCCCGCCCGGCTGACGGCCTCCTTGGCCGACCGGACGGCGAAGATGTTCGCCTCCCGCAGGCGGACCCGCAGTTCCAGGGAGAGCTCGGGGCGGGCGCCGGCGTCCGCGTAGGCGGCGCGCGCGGTCTCCTGCAGCAGCGTCCGCGCGGCCCGGACCAGCACGTCAGCCCGGGCGAAGGCGATCTGGTGGGCCTGCATGTATCCCATCGCCAGCTGCCGGGCCGACCCCGGAGCCGGTTTCGCGTGGACCGCGTCCGCGAACGACTCCAGGGCGGCGGAGGCGATGCCGAGGGCGTGTGCCCCGTGCCCCGCTTCCGGCATCTCCTTCAGCCGGAACAGCGCCCGGTCGTAGAGCGGCTTGCCGTAGAAACCCGGGTTGACCTGGTCGTCGGGGACGAACAGGTCGGCGATCTGGAAGTCGCCGCTGCCCGTGCCGCGCAGCCCGAGGCCGTCCCAGGTGTCGATGAGACGGGCCTGGTCGGCCGGCCAGATCGCGAGCAGACGCTGCGGCTGGCCGCTCGGGTCCAGCACCGGCGAGCCGGCCCAGGCTCATCGCCAGCATCAGGCGGCCGCCCGCCCGCCGCCGGAAGCGCTCGAACCGCTCGGGGTCGAGGAAGGTTAGCCCACGCCGGACTGGATAAATGCGAGCCAGCCGGCGGAGGCGTCGATCCGGGCCAGCTCCCCGATCAGCGGGGCACCGGCGCCCGGCATGATTTCTTCCCCTGGAATGACTTCGGCCGCACCGGGACTGGAGATGGCCATTACGATCCCCCGGGTTTCCGCGCCGCCGCGGCCGGAACGGGCCAGAGCGAGCCCCCTCCCCTAACGGCGGCGCGGACGTCACGATGCCGTCTGCGCCGGGAGACCCGCGCTGGCCGGGAAATCTTCCGGGAAGAAGCGGGCCAGTTCCTGATCGGTCAGCAGCCGGGACCTGATCATGAAGCGCACGCCCTCCGGGGCCTCCACCGAGAACCCGCTGCCGCGGCCCTTGACCACGTCGACGGTCAGGTGGGTGTGCTTCCAGTACCCGTACTGCGCGACGGACATCCAGAACGAGACGGGGCGTTCCAGCCCGGGGATTTCCAGTCGGCCGAGCAGCACGTCGGCCTCGGAGGTGATGAAGTCGCCGTCCGGGTAGCACATGGGCGACGACCCGTCGCAGCAGCCGCCGGACTGATGGAACATCAGCGGGCCGTACGTGGGGGTGAGCTCGCGCAGCAGCTTCGCCGCCGCATCGGTGAAATCGACCCGGGTCAGATCTGCCATGCCGTTCCTCCTTCTTCCGCCGGACACCGCGGGCGGCTCGCAGGCGCCGGGTCCGCGCAGGCGCGGACCCGGCGTCCCTTACCGGGCCGGCCGCGGCCTAGAAGAAGCCGAGCTTCTTGGGCGAGTAGCTCACCAGCAGGTTCTTGGTCTGCTGGTAGTGGTCGAGCATCATCTTGTGGTTCTCG
>DASWUW010000427.1:0-3982 GCA_036406335.1 Trebonia sp. | reverse complement strand
AGGGCACCCTCGGGGGCGGGCATGGACAGGTACGAAGCGGGCTGGAACGCCCCGCCGCAGGCCCCGCCGGGCGGGTCCGGCGGGTCCGGCGGCGAACTGCGGGCGTCTTTCGAGGGCCGGGACCTCATCCTCCAGCCGGGTCAGGTGGCCCGCATCGGCCGGGCCCCGGACAACGAGCTGGTCACCAGCGCCCCCACCGTCTCCCGGCAGCACGCCGTGCTGCGCCGGGGCGCGGCCGGGTGGGAGTTCGAGAACGCCGGCTCGGCGCCGACCTACCTCAACGGCCAGCTGGTCACCCAGCTCGCACTGGACCGCCCGCTCGCGCTGACCCTCGGCTCCTCCGACGGGCCGGTGCTGCGGGTCGAGCCGGCGGCCGCGCCGGCCACCGCCATGGCGCCGCCCGCCGGGTACCAGGCGCCGGCGGGTTACCCGCCGCCCGCCGGCGACTACCCGGCCGGCGACTACTCGCCTTCCGGTTACCTTCAGCAGCCCGGTTACCAGCCGCCCGGTTACCAGCCGCCCGGTTACCAGCCGCCCGGACGGCACTCCGCGAGCGGCCCGGGCAACCACGACGAGATGGCCACCGCGCTGCGGATCCTGTTCCCGATCCAGAGCTGGATGCACGACTCCGGCTGGCGCCAGGGACTGCGGGTGCTGGTCATCGTCTACGCGCTGCTCCCGCTGATCTTCCTGGCCCTCCTCAGTTCCTCGGGCAACCTGACCACCCCCGGGTGGGCCTACAGCCTCTACGTGGCGCCGCTGTGGATCGTCGGATTCTGGATGCTGATCCGGCCCGTGCGCGTCAGCCGGGAAGAGGTCTTCGCCGCCGCGGGGATTGTCGTCTGGACGCTGGCCTGGATGAACATTGTCACGATCCACCTCAACGACGCCCTGAACGTCCGCGGCTCCATCCCGTTCTTCCCGGCGCTGGTCATCGGCTTCAACGAGGAGATCACCAAGGCGCTGCCGGTCCTGCTGGCCGGCATCGTCTTGCTGAAGTACCGCAAGGTGAAGCTCGGGGTCCGGATGTCGATGTTCCTCGGCACGATCGCCGGACTTACCTTCGGCGTCTTCGAGCAGGCCTTCTACACCTCGGGCGACATCGTCGGCATCAACCAGGCGCAGTCGGCCAACCAGGCGGTCAACGCCGCGCTGGCCTTCGCCGAGCGCATCTTCGTGGACGGATTCCAGCACGCCGTCTGGGCCGGGATCTCCGGCTTCTTCATCGGCATGGCGCTGAACTACCCGCGCCGCCGGGTCCAGCTCATCGTGCTCGGGATAACGACCGCGGCCGTCCTGCACGCGCTCAACGACTTCCTCGCCAGTTCCTCGGTCTGGCTGGTGATCCTCATCCAGGCGGCGTCGCTGCTGCTCTTCATCGGCTACACCATGTCGGCGGCGTCGATCGAGGAGCGGGTCCGGGAGTCGCCGCTGTTCCGCGGCGACTCACTGATCCTGCCCGCCTTCCAGGACCCGGGCTGGCCCCCGCCGGGAACGGGCGGCCAGTCCTGACCGGCGGCAACGCCACCCCGGTAGGAGTGCCTCAATCACCTGGTTGACTGGCCTGGCGCCTCTGCGGGTTGCGCACCTCGTGATCGTGGGTCATCCACGGCGCTATTCGCCGATTTTGACCCACGATCCGCCAGGCGCCCGGGCCGAGGCGAGTGGGCAGCCTTCCGGGCTGCGCGCGGCCTGATCAGCCGGACCGGGCGGGCAGGGTGAGGAAGAACGTCGCGCCGGAGCCCGGGCCCGGCGAAGCCGCGGTCACCTCGCCGCCGTGGGCCCGGGCGATGTTGCGCGCGATCGTCAGCCCGATGCCGGAGCCGGGGGCCCGGCGCAGCTGGTCCGGGGCCCGGTAGAAGCGTTCGAAGACGCGCTCCAGGTCCGCCGCGGCCAGCCCGACGCCGGTGTCGGTGACCGCTACCTGCGCCTCCCGTCCGTGCGCGCGGGTCTGGACGGTGACCGAGCCGCCCGCCGGGGTAGCGGTGAGCGCGTTGCCGAGGATGTTGGTCAGCACCTGGGTGATCCGGTCCGGGTCGGCCCGGACCGGCAGCGGCGGGCCCGCCTCGACCGTGAGGGTGACACCGGAATCGCTGAACTGCGGCGCCAGCCGGTCCGCGGCCTTCCGGGCCAGCTGGGCCAGGTCGGTGTCGGCGGGCGTGAGGTCGAGCCGCTGTTCCTCGGCCCGCGACAGGGCCGACAGGTCGTCGGCCAGCCGCCGCAGCCGGCGCAGCTCGTCGCTGGCGGCGCTGAGGATCTCCGGCTCCGGGGCGAAGACACCGTCGATGAGGCCCTCCACGTAACCCTCGAGCGCGGTCAGCGGAGTACGCATCTCGTGCGCGACCTCGCCCAGGAGCCGGCTCCGGCGGGTCTCGGTGTCCGCCAGCCTGGTCGCGAGCGTGTTCACGTCGCTCGCGATTCCGGCCAGCTCGGGATCGCGCGGCACCGGCACGCTGGCCTCGTAGCGGCCTGCCGCGATCAGCCGCGTGGCCGAGCGGACCGCGTTGAGCGGGCGGACCAGGCGCCGGGTCACGATCGCGGCCGCGATCACCGCGGCGACCACGCTGGCCAGCGTGCCGAACAGCAGCGCGGTGGTCAGCGCGGACTCGAACGCGTGCCGGGCGTTGACCCGCAGCAGTCGCCGGGCCCGGAGGGACGAGGCGGTGACGGGCACGAAGTTGTTGAACACCACGCCGATCTCGCGGGAGAAGAACCGGGGCGCCAGCAGCCGGACGGTGACGAAGGCGAAGACCGCGCCCACGGCGATCACCAGGACGTAGGAGACGAACAGCCGTCCGGGCAGGCGCATGCTCATGCCGGCCGTCCGGCGAACTTGTAGCCGACGCCGCGGACGGTCGCGATCAGCCGCGGGTTGGCCGCGTCGTCGCCCAGCCGCGCCCGCAGCCCGCGGATGTGCACGTCCACCACCCGCTCGTCGCCGTAAAAGTCGTAACCCCACACGCCTTCGAGGAGCTGGCGGCGGGAGAAGACCCGGCCGGGCGCCTCGGCCAGCGCGGCGAGCACATCGAACTCGAGGGCGGACACGTTCACCGGGGCGCCGTCCACCCGCACCTCCCGCGCGTCCTTGTCGATGCTCAGCCCCTCGAACCGGAGCACGGCCGCGGGCACCTCGCGGGGGCCCCGGTCGCGGCGCAGCACCGCCTTGACCCGCGCCGTCACCTCGCGCGGGCTGAACGGCTTGGTGATGTAGTCGTCGGCCCCCACCCCCAGGCCGACCAGCTTGTCGATCTCCTCCGTGCGCGCCGTCACCAGGATGACGTACACGTCGCTGAAGGTGCGCAGCTGGCGCAGCGCCTCCAGCCCGTCGATGCCGGGCATCAGCACGTCCAGCAGCACCAGGTCGGGCGGATCGCGGCGGACCGCGCCGACCGCCGCCTCGCCGTCGCCGGCCTCGGTCACGGCGAACCCCGCCGCCTCCAGGTACCCGCGCAGCACGCTGCGGATATGCGGTTCATCGTCGACCACGAGCACTTGGCGCATCGCTCACCTCAGGCCCAGATTAGGCCGCCGCAGGCGGTCCGGCGCAAACCGCGCGGCGATCTTCACGGGAGCTTCACGGGCACAGTGGTCATCGCCTCACAGGAGCCGGGCACGCTTGCTGACGTCGGATAGAACTGACAGCGAACCAGAACAGGGAGCACAGATGAAACGCATTACGCGGCGGGGACTGACCGGACTGGCCGTAACCGGGGTTCTGGCGGGCGCCCTCGCGGGCGGCGGCGCCGCCCTGGCCAGCACCGGGTCCGGGGGCCAGGCGACCACGGTCGCCGCGGTCGCTCAGGCCGCCCCCGCGGCCAGCACCGCCGCGGCGGGCGGCCACCGGGGCGGAACCCGCTTCCTGCGCCGCAAGCACGCGGCGCGGCTGGTATTCCGCACCGCGGACAGCTACCTGGGACTTACCCCGGCGGAGCTGCGCACCCAGCTGCGGGCGGGTAAGTCGCTGGCCGCGGTGGCCACGGCC
>DASWUW010000426.1:0-4239 GCA_036406335.1 Trebonia sp. | reverse complement strand
GAACTCGCAGGCAGCCAGGAGCCGGACCAGGCATGATCATTACGGCGCTGACCAGCTCATGCCCCAGGTTTGACTGGGGTGGCAGAAAAACAGGTCAGTGCCGTACTGCGACATGAAGCCGGTATTCAGTACCCTGCTGCTTGTCGTGTCCTGGCACACCCCCACCCCGGCGGGGATCGTGCCGTTGACCATGTCCGTCCACGCGACTTGGTCGCCGTTGGACGTCCAGTCCACCTGCTCGGTGGACAGTGAGTTCGCGGCATTGGCGTGACTCCACACCGCCAGGGCAAATTTGTACCCCTTTGCGTAACTGTCGAATTCCGCCCAGTTTGTCCTGCACGAGGGGCTGTACATCAGGTGCAGCAGGCCGAAGCCGGTGTTGCCGTAGGTGTTGGGATTCCCGACTGTGATGTGCGCCGATGCCACTGGGTAGGCGCCCGAGGCGCAGCCGCTCACGTACGGGTCATTGGTGTCGGCGGCCAGCGCGGGTGTGGCGCCGGCCAGCATCGAGGCGACTCCGGTGAGCGCGAGAGCTCCGGCCGCCGCCGCAAGTGCGGTCTTCCTTGAAAGCCGCCTGCCGAGCCTGATCATGTGATCCTCTCCTGGTCGGTCGGCATCCAGTTGTTCCCGGAGGAACAGCTCATTCGCGAGATTTATATCTCGGTTGAGGTTGATGCACAGCGGTGCTGACGTGCGGCAACAAAACGGGGACACTGAGGTGCCTTGATCGGGTGTGCACTGGAGCGGTAGACAATGCGGTATCAACAGGCATCAACAGGCGGGGGGCAGCGATGGGGCGGCCGGAACGGCTGTTGGATCCGGGAAGCGGCCCGCAGCAGTTGTTCGCCTCGCAGTTGCGTCAGCTTCGCGAGCATGCGGGGCGGCCGACCTACCGGGCGATGGCGGCGGTGACGGACTACTCAGCGCCAGCGCTGTCGCGGGCGGCGGCGGGCGAGCGTTTCCCCACCCTCGATGCGACGCTGGCCTTCGTGCGCGCCTGCGGCGGCGACGGGCCGGCATGGCAGCTGCGCTGGCAGCACGCGCACGGCGAGTTGATGGCGGAGCGCCCGGAGCCCGCGACGGCGCCGGGCACGGCCCGGCAAGACGGGACCGCGGATGACCAGGCCCAGCGTGACGGGCCGACGCGCTGGGAGGCGGTGTCAGGAGCCCGGGCGAAGACAGCGGGGGTGCTGCCGGTCAGCGGCCGCGGGTTTCCCTCGGCTCGCCGCGGCTGGCCGCGGGTGCCTGTCGCGGCGCTGCGGCGAAACCGGCTGGCCGTCCTGCTGGCCGTCACCATGACAGCCGTACTCGTGAACCTGGTGTTCACCGTGCATGCAGTGAGCCAGTCCGGTCCGCGGGCGGCCACCGGTCCGAGCCCGAGCCTTACCGGGCTGCATCCGGTGGACGGCGCGGATCCGTATATCAGCCGGTGCGCCAGCGACCAGGTCCGCATCGAGCAACGAACCTGGCCGATCTCCTGGCCCGACGGGAAGCTCTACGGGCGCCTGGCGCTGTATCACTCCAGTGCCTGCCAGGCGACCTGGGGGTACGTGTACGGCCCCAATTCTCCGGCGTGGACGGTCGTCATTACCGCGCATAGGCAAGGACAGGCCCCAGCCAGCGCCCCGTCCAGCTTCCGGGGCACGGCCCCGCCTGACTCGTGGGGAAACCTGCTGTCCGACCGTACCGGCTGCGTACAGGCCGAAGCCTATGTCGTCGCCACGGACGGCAGCCGCGGGGCGACCGCCGTGACCAGCTGCTGGCAAGGAAGCGGCCCGGTGTACTACCAGCGCTGACGGCCGCCCGTGCCACCGAGTCGCCACCGTTTAACAGGAGTCATGAATGCAGCCCTCCGACCCAGCAGCCTCGCCGGCCGAGGACCCAGCGCAGCGGCTCGTCGCGGAACTCGATCACCTCAGGTGCGCCGCCGGCATGGCGAGCTACCGGAAGCTTGCTGCCCGGACCCATTATTCGCGCAGCGCCCTGTGGCGCGCCACCCGCGGCTCCCGTCTGCCGTCGCGCGACATTACTCTGGCGCTGGCTGCGGCCTGCGGCGGCGACCTTGCTGAATGGGACCGCAAGTGGCGCACGGCCCGTGTCTACACCGCAGCAGCCCGCACCCCAGGTGCTGAGGCCGCCGCTACCGCGGCGTCGCCGGCACCTGCCGTTCCTCAGCCGGGCTCGCCCGCCCGGCGTCCTGCGCGCGCCTGGCCGGTGGTCGTGCTCGCCACGGCCACCGTCGCGCTTGGGGCGGTAACGGCACTGGTCAGCGTCTCCCGGCCGGAGGCCAGGCCGCCGGTCGCAGCACCCCAGCCCAAGGCTCTCCTCGCCAAGCCAGCCGACGGCGGCGATCCCTACGTCGGCAAGTGCGGCACCGACCAGCAGCGGCTCGAATACCGGAACGTGTACTGGCCGGATCACGAGCTCTACGGCTGGCTCGAGCTCTACCACTCCCATGTCTGCAACGCGAGCTGGGGATACGTCTTTGGACCGAACTCCGCCCGCTGGCAGGTCACCATCGTCGCCCGTCGGCTCCCCGACGACACCGTGGCCCCCTCCAGCATCAAAGCCAACGACCCGCCCAACTCGTGGGGAAACGTGCTGTCCACGCCGCCGGGCACCTGCGTGCGGGTCGAGGCCTACCTTACGGTGGGCACCATCCGCGGCCCCACGGCCGTCACAAGCTGCCAGCCAGACCGGCCGGGCGGCGGCATCGCCCCCCCGCCGACCCCCGCCCCCCGCCGCACTACACCGCCTCACAGGGTCGGCAGCTAAGAGGAGATCCGATCATTTATCGGCACCGCGACTATCGGCCCCTTATGCGAGTACCGCAGCCAGGTACTTCAGAGCCGGGCCAGCCGAGAACCCCGAAGTCGTCAAACGGGTCTTCAGCGACTAACAGGCTGCTGACCAGCCCGCTGCCGCTTTCCGTCATACTTGGTCTGCCCCCCTTGAGGTGGAGCTGGCCGGCTGGTCGACAACCAGGCTGAGGAGGGGGACAACCCGGTCACCTGGTACGCCGAGTGGGCACTGCGCGACAGCGATGTCGCCACCGAGGCCACTTGAGGGCATCGTCGATGGCCTCGGGGTGACCCTGCCCCCGCATGGTCCCAGGCCTCCTTACATAAGACATGTCTCGCCCGGGCGGCGTGGAGCGGGTGCCCTCACCCGGAGCGGCCTGCTGGATATGCGGGCTGACGGCGGTCGGTCGGAACATCCTGACGGCGAGCGGGCGGGCACCGGGCCCGGTGCCCGCCCGCGAGACGTCACATAAAACGGGCCGGTTGGCCGCCGCCTACGGTCTTAGTCGTCGGCGACCTCGCGCTGGGAGGTGTCGATCGCGACCAGCAGGGTGCGGACGTCGCGGCCCGCATCCTCGTCCTCGTCCCAGCGGGACGTCGCTGATACCTCGGCCGGCGGCAACGAGGCCCGCAAGGTCCTCGAAACCCGCTTTGTCATCGCGCAGCTGCTCGCGGCCGACGGATATCCCGTCGAAGCGGTGGCTGAGCTTCAGGCCGTCCGCTCCTGGGCGAGGCCTTTGGTCCCGACTCGACCCAGGTTCGCCACCTCGACAAGCATGCCGCCCGGTTGCGGACCCTGCGGTAGCCCCCAGCGCCCGTCACCGCTTGACAACCAGCCGGTCCGAGCTTAGATTACAAGCATTATCTTGTACAAGGAATCGCTTGTACGACTGAAGGAGGGACCGAGATGCCCAGTACCAGCAGCACGCGGACCGAGGACTTCACCGCGGTACTGCACCTTCCTGTCGACCCTGCCGCGGTGTCGGCGCTGTTCACCTCCGCCGCCGGCGTCAGCCGCTGGTGGGGCCCGACCCAGGGCGACGGAGCGGCCGGCGGCACGCTCGTCACCAGCTTCGGCGAGCACGGCGTCAACACGATGCGCGTCCTCGAGGCCGGGCCCGCCCGCGTGGTCTGGGAGTCCGTCGCTTCCGACGGGCTGCCGCCTACCGGACACACGCGGGAGTGGCTCGGCACGACGATGGAGTTCGACATCGCCGGCGCCGGCGCCGGCACTGAGCTTCGCTTCCGGCACGTCGGCCTGACCCCGCAGCTCGACTGCTGGACGTACTTCATGGCGAGCATCAAGAGCTTCGCCGAGACCGGCGCCGGCACCCCGTTCGGGGCTTGAGGACTTATTACGGTGGCCGAGCAGAAGCAGGCGGCGCCCGCGGCACCGGACGCGGTGCTGCGGGCCCTCGCCGACCCGCACCGCCGGCAG
>DASWUW010000425.1:0-3801 GCA_036406335.1 Trebonia sp. | reverse complement strand
CCCCGCCGCTGCGATGTCTTCGCCGTCTTCGCCGGCCCGCCGGACGAGCCCGGGGCGGTACCGGAGAGCCTGCTGTTCCGGGCCGCCCGGGAAGGACGTCAGGCCGGGTCGGTGTGATAGAGGTTCTGCGCCTCGGTCAGTCCCTTGGTGAGCAGCGTCTCGGCCGCGTCAGCGCAGCGGTCCAGCGCGAAGGGAAGTTCCTTGCGTTCGGCGGCAGAGAAGTCCCGCAGCACGAAGGTCGCGGCATCCAGCCGGCCCGGCGGGCGGCCGATGCCAAAGCGGACCCGGTAGTAGTCACGGGTGCCGAGGGCCGTGCTGATCGAGCGCAGCCCGTTGTGGCCGTTGTCACCGCCGCCGAGCTTGAGCCGTACCCCGCCGAAGGACACGTCGAGCTCGTCGTGAATAACCACGATCCGTTCCGGGGCGAGCTTGTAGAAGCCGGCCAGTGCGGCGACCGGGCCGCCGGACAGGTTCATGTAGGCCTGCGGCCGCGCCAGGGTCACCGGCTGGCCCGCCAGCCGCCCTTCGGCAATGTCGTTACGGGTGCGGTGCGACTTAAAGCGGGCACCGGCCCGCTCGGCGAGCAGAGCGAGAATCATTGCCCCGGCATTGTGGCGGGTGCCCGCGTAATCCGGACCCGGGTTACCCAGGCCCGCGATGATCCAGCGCTCGTCCGGCATACGAGTTTCCCAGCGCGGCGACGGGGCGCGGGTGTTCCCCGGCGCCCCGTCGGATCGCGAGTCTTACTCGGCCGCTGCCTGGGCCGACTCGGCGGGCTCAGCCGGCTCGGTGCTCTCGGCACCTTCGCCGAGCTCGGCGTCGTACTGGGCCTGGCTCTGCTGCGCCACCACGTGCAGGACGAGGGCCTCGGGGTCGGTCACCAGCGTGGTGCCCGACGGCAGCTCGATGTCCTTGGCGTGGATCGTCGTGCCGATCTCCGCGCCCTCAACGTCCAGGTCCACGCCGTCGGGCAGGTTGGTCGCCTCAGCCTCCACCGAAAGCTGCACCAGCTGCTGGTCGAGGACGCCGCCGGAGAACACGTCACCGCTCACCCGGATCGGGATGTCCACGTTGACCTTCTCGCCCAGGCGGACCTCGATCAGGTCAATGTGCTCGATGTCGTTCTTGATGGCGTGACGCTGCACGGCCTTCGGCAGCACCAGCGCCGACGCGCCCACGCCCTCAATCCGGATCAGCACGTTCTGCGTCTTCAGGGCGATCATCAGCTCGTGCTCGGGCAGCGTGAAGTGGCGGTTCTCCGCACCCTGGCCGTACATGACAGCAGGCACGCGACCCGCCCGGCGGGTACGGCGAGCCGCCCCTTTGCCGAACTCGGTACGCGGCTCGGCTTGGATACGGACCTCAGGCACGGTCAGTCACTCCTCATTGGTTATTCGATGCGCCAGCGAAGTCTAGCCGGCAAACAGCGTGCGTGCGGCTGAGAGCGTTCCACCGCCGCACGCACGCAACCCGGCTAAGTGGCCGGCCGGGCCTCAGTCCTCGTCGTCATCCGCGTCGTCGGACTCCGCTGTTTCCGGGACGGCACTGGTCTCGGGGACCGCTGACGTCTCCGGGACGGCCCTGGTCTCCGGGACCGCCCTGGTCTCCGGGACCGCCCTCGTCTCCGGGACCGCCCTGGTCTCCGGGACCGCCCTCGTCTCGGGGACCGCCCTCGTCTCGGGGACCGCCCTTGTCTCGGGGTTAAATTCCGACATTGTTTCCCGTCCTTCCTAATTCCGGCAAAGGCACTACCGGATCCCCTTTGAATCCCGCATTACCGGGAATTCGCGCGCGAGCGCGCTCTGGCGAGCTTAGCGGCGGTATACGCCGCTAAGCGGGCTGTTGTCCCGATGTGCTATGAACGGCTGGTGCGCTGCGCGCGGGCGCGCGGCTCGTCGCCCGCGCCCGTGAGCGAGGTAAGCAGTGCGGCCGTCGCCGTCGTTTCCGCCTGATCGCCGATCCGCTCAAAGATGCTGAGCGCCCCGGTCACGCAGCCGTGCGCCTGATCCTGGCGGCCCGCCTCCGCGTAGGCCTGGCCGAGGTGCTTGAGCGTCATCGCCTGACCGTAGAGCAGGCCCGCCGCCTGGTGCCTGGCCATCGCTTCCTCGAAAGACGCGATGGCGTCGTCGAGGCGGTGCAGACGCTGGTAAACCAGGCCCAGATTGTCGAGCGTGTGCCCCTCAACATGGCTGCCGCCTATTGCCCGGGAAATGTCGCGCGCCTCGATATAACATTCCTCGGCCGCGCCCAGGTCGCCCCGGCTGAGATGGACTTCGCCCAGATTATTAAGCGCGACCGCCCGCAGCGCGGACGCGCCGTCGGGGCGGAGCAGGTCCACCGCGAGCTGCAGGTAACCGAGAGCTTCCGCGCTCGGACCCTGCTCGGTCTGATGCGCTTCGGCCAGCGAGATCGCGGTCTGCGCCTCTCCCCGGGTATCCCCGCAGGCCCGCCGGATGGCCAGCGCTTGCTCCAGGTGACCGACCGCGTCGGCGTCCCGCAGCATGACCAGCGCGTAGCCAAGCTGGTTGCGCGCCCAGGCCTCGCCGAGGCGGGCGCCGGCCAGGCGGGCGCTTTCCACCGCCAGGCGGTGGGTGGTCACGCAGTCCGCCCAGTCGCTGCGCCGGCTGTAAACCGGGAACAGGGTCGGCGGCAGGCGCCAGGCCACCTCATGAAGCCCGGCCGCGGCCGCCTGGCGGGTCGCGGCGACGACGTTGGCCCGCTCGTCGTCGTACCAGGCAAACACCTGGTCGGCGTCGGCGAAAGCCAGGGGCGGGTAACCGTCCGGCACGTTCTCACCCGGCACCTGGTAACGCTGCGGCGACATCGCGTTGGCGGCGGCCTCGGCTGTATCCAGGTACCACCACAGCAGCCGGCTGACCGCCTCGTCCCGTACCGCCTGCGGCTCTTCCGCCTGGGCGCGCTCGGTGGCGTAGACCCGCAGCAGGTCGTGGAAGCGGTACCAGTCCGCGGCGGGCGACTCGAGCAGGTTGAAGTCGACCAGCATCTCCAGCGCGTCGGCGGCCTTGTCCTCGGGCACGCCGAGGAGGGCGGCCGCGGCGGGCAGGCTGATCCATGTCCCCTGCCACAGGCCGAGCAGCCGGAACGCCCGGGCCGGGTCGGTGACCCGGCTGGCCGGCCGGAGGCTGTCGTAGCTCACCTGGAAGCTGGCCCGGACGGCGAGGTCGCCGGCCTTCAGCTCGTCTAGCCTGCGGTGCTGATCGCGGAGCCGGTCCGCCAGGGTGGCGATCTTCCACCGCCGGCGGGCCGCCAGCCGGGCGGCACAGATCCGGATGGCCAGCGGCAGCCCGGCACAGGCGACCAGCACTTCCGCGGTGGCATCGGGCTCGGCCGCGGCCCGCTCCTCCCCCACGATCCGGGAGAACAGCGCGAGGGCCTCGGTGTCCTCGAGGACATCGAGGTCGAAGAACCGCGTACTGGCCAGATCCGAGGTGCGGTTGCGGGTGGTGACCAGGACCGCGCAGGCCGCGGTGCCCGGCAGCAGCGTCCGGACCTGCGCCGCGTCCTTGGCGTTGTCCAGCAGGATCAGCACCCGGCGGCCGGTAAGCGTGGTCCGGTACAGCGCCGCGCGCTCCTCGTCCGAGGCCGGCACCTTGTCGCCGTCGACGCCGAGATCGCGCAGGAACCGGGCCAGCACTTCGCCCGGGCTCGCCGCCTGAGGGCCCGCCCCGAGCAGGTCCACGTAAAGCTGGCCGTCGGGGAACCGCGCGCTGACCTGGTGCGCGGCGTGCACGGCGAGGGTGGTCTTGCCCAGTCCCCCGGCGCCGTTCACGACCGCGATGC
>DASWUW010000424.1:0-1618 GCA_036406335.1 Trebonia sp. | reverse complement strand
GACGCGGCCCTGCCCGCCGGAGACGGAAAGGGTCCGGGCCGTGAAGTGCGCCCCGCCGTCCTTGCTGGTGTACAGCGCCGCGGACTTGGGGTCGTAGGCGTAGAACGTGGCGGGCGAGACCCGGTCGGAGACGACGTCGATGCCCTTCCCCAGGCCGCCGCACGCCTGCCAGGTGCCGCCGCGGTCGTGGGAGAAGGACGGCGTGCCGTCCTGCGGGGTCCAGACGATCGCGCGGCCGTCCGCCGACACGGCCACCGAGCCGCCGCCCTTGCTGCCGGCCGGCTCCGCACCGAACGCGGTCCAGCTCGCGGCGCCGTCCGTGGAGACGGCGCCGGGCCGGTTGCCGCTCCAGGCATTGCCGACGCGGACGACGACGCCGGGGCTCTGCTCGGCGAAGTCCAGCCCGGTGGTGGAGCCGAACGTGGGGTTGGTGAAGTTGCCGGCGCGGGGCGAGACGGTCAGGTCGTCGTGCCGGAAGCCGCCGATGTCCCCCACGGCGCTGATCAGGTGCGGCCCGGCGGGCGGGCTGACCAGCGCGATCACGGCGGTCTCCTCCAGGCCGCGCGCGGCGACGGCCCAGTGGGTGGTCTGCCCGGCGTCCATGGCGGTGACGTCCTGGGCGCCCCAGATGGTCGCGCCGGTGCCGTACAGGACGTGGCCGGACTGGAACGGGTCAATGGCCAGGGCGGCGATCCAGTGGCCCAGCGAGTCAATGGTGCTGCCGCCGCCGATCCAGGGCGACACGGACGCGTCCCGGGTGGAGTGGTCGCCCAGGGAGGCCCAGTGCGCGCCGCCGTCGGTGCTGCGGAAGATGTCGTCGTGGTGGCCCCACCAGTCCATGGTGGCGGCCATGACGGTCCGCGGGTGCTGCGCGTCCACGGCCAGCCCGGCGTAGCCGAAGCCGCCCGCCGAGGCCGGCTTGACCGGGGAAATGTCGGCCCAGGCGCTCGCCAGCGTGTCGTACTTCCAGACGGCGCCGTCGGACATGCCGTTGGGGCCGGGGGCGTTGCCGTAGGTCAGGTACAGGGAGCCGTTGGGCGTCAGGACGCCGTGCTCGGGCACCATGCCGGCGGGCTGGCCCGGCACCGGCGCCCAGGTCGCCCCGGCGTCCGTGCTGCGGTACAGCGCCGCCGGGGCGTCGGCGACGCCGACGTAGATCGTGGGCGTGGGCCGGCCCGCCGCGCCGCGATTGGTGTCGAACACCTCAAAGGTCACGCCGATGCCCTTGTCGTCGCCGGGCACCGGGAAGCTGCCCACGGCGTCCCAGGTGGCGCCGGCGTCGGTGCTGCGCCACAGGCCGTTCTTGCGCGAGCCGAACAGCAGGACGCGGGGCAGGTGCGGGTCCACGACCAGGCGCTCGCCAGCCGAGCGGCCGTCCTCGTTGCCGCCCATCTTGAACGGCATCTCGGCCCGCCGCCAGGTGCGCCCCTGGTCGGGCGACCGCAGGATCACGCCGTTGCCGGCCCAGGACTGGGTGTAGCCGCCCATGGCGGCGTAGACGCGGTTGGCGTTGGTCGGGTCCGGGGCGATGCTTTCGCAGCCGAGCAGGTTGCCATCGCTCAACCAGTCCGTCAGCGGCGTCCAGTGGTCGGTGTCCCAGCGGTACGCGCCGCCGATG
>DASWUW010000423.1:0-4349 GCA_036406335.1 Trebonia sp. | reverse complement strand
GCCAGCGCGCCCAGCAGCGCGGCCAGGGCCGGGGAGTCGCTCATCGAGGCGCGGTGCAGGGCGATGATCTCCCGGCTGGGCACCGGGTCGGCGACCGGGACCGCGGCCAGGTCCGGGCCCAGGGGCGAGCGGCCGAGCCGCGGGATCAGCGCGATCCCCAGGCCGGCCCGGACCAGGGCCAGGTGGGTCTCGAACTCCATCGAGACGTGCGCGATCCGCGGCGGCCGCCCGGTGCCGTCGTACATCCGGTGCAGCCACTGGCGGCAGATGGTGCCCTCGTCGGTGGCGATCCAGTCTTCGCCGGCCAGGTCGCGGGGGGTGACGTGATCGCGGCGGGCGAGCGGGTGCCCGGCCGGCACGATCACCTCGGCGACGTCGCGGGCGAGGAAGGTGCGGGCCAGGTGGCCGGGAACCGCCAGCGGCAGGCCGCCGTAGCTGTGCACGACGCCGAGGTCGGCCTGGCCGCTGGCGACGAGGGTGATCGCGTCGAAGGGCTCGCGCTCGGCCAGGGTGACCCGCAGGCCCGGGTGGGCGCGCAGCACCGGCGGCAGCGCGGGCCCGACCAGGCCCCGCAGGGCGGTGGAGAAGGCGGTCAGCCGCACGTGCCCGGCGGCCGTGCCCGCCTGCCGGTGCAGCCCGGACTGCAGTTCCTCCAGACCGGCCAGCAGCCGGCCGCACTGCTCGACCAGGTGGCGGCCGTGCCGGGTCAGCATCACGCCCCGGCCGACCCGTTCCAGCAGCGGCACCCCGGTCTGCTTCTCCAGCCGTTTGACCTGCTGGGAAACCGCACTGGGGGTGAAGCCGAGCGCATCCGCGGCCGCGACGACCGACCCGTGCGCGTCGACGGCGCGCAGCGCGTCCAGGGCCACCAGGTCAATCATGAAGCGATGCTACCTGGTTACCGGTACGAAGATTCGCTGGTGCTTCACGGTCGCGGCGGGTGACACTGGTCCGCGTGACCCGCCGTGACATGTCTCTCGCCGCCCTCGTCGCCGCCCTGTGGGGGTTCAACTTCGTCGTCATCGACTGGGGGATGGGCGCGGTCCCCCCGCTGCTGTTCGCCGCGGTCCGGTTCACGGTGGTGGCGGTGCCCGCCTGCTTCCTGGTGCCGCGGCCCGCGCTGCCGTGGCGCACCGTGGCGGCGGTGGGCGCGTTCATGAGCCTGGGGCAGTTCGGGCTGCTGTACCTGTCGCTGCACCTGGGGATGCCGCCCGGGCTGGCGGCGCTGGTGCTGCAGGCGCAGGTGGTGTTTACCATCGTGATCGCGGCGTTCGCGCTGCGCGAGCCGCCGTCGCGGGCCCAGGTTCTCGGCACCGGGCTCGGGGTGGCCGGGCTGGCGGTGGTGGCCGCCGGCTCCGGCGGCCAGGTGACCGCGGCGGCCCTGGTGCTGTGCCTGGCGGCCGGGCTGTCGTGGGGCATCGGCAACGTGGTCTCGCGGGCTGCCCGCGCGCCGGGCGGCCTCGCGCTCACCGTCTGGTCGGCCACCGTGGCGCCGGTGCCGCTGCTCGCCCTCAGCCTGGCGGTCGACGGGCCCTCGGCGGTGGCCCGCGGCCTGGCCCACTTCGGCTGGCACGCCGCCCTGTCCACCGCCTACACCGCGGGCCTGTGCTCGCTGGTCGGCTACGCGGTCTTCAACCGGCTGCTGTCGAAGTACCCCGCGGGGCACGTGGTGCCGTGGGTCCTGCTCGCCCCGGTAGTGGCGATGGCCGCCGCCTGGCCGCTGCTGGGCGAGGTCCCCGGCCGGGCCGAACTCGCGGGCGCGGTCCTGCTGGTGGCGGGCGTGCTCATCGCCCAGGGGGTGATCCGGGGGCGCCGCTCAGCCCGCGGCGGCGAACGCCTGCCGGCAGTGCGCGAGCAGCCCGGCCAGGGCGGGACCGGGGGCGGGCCGCCAGACCAGGGCGAGCAGGGCCGGGACGGTGACGTCGCCGACCGGGGCGGCCGCCAGCCGGCCGCTCTGGGCAGCGGCCGTCGTCTGCGACAGAACGGCGACGCCGAGGCCGCGGGCGGCCAGGTCGGCTAGCCGCGCCGGGCAGCGCCGGCGCCCGGGCCCAGGTGGCCCGCCGCCAGCCGGACGGCAGCTGGCTGCGGCTGCTCGACCTGCCCGGCTAGGCCTGGCCGGCGAACGCCGCGATCTCGTCCAGGGCCGGACGGTAGCCGGCGGCCGTGTCGACCTCCAGGGACGGGACATCCAGGGACAGCCGGCCGAAGCCGCGCAGCAGCCGCAGGAATTCCGCCCGGTCAGCGGTTCCCGGGTCCGGGTGGGCCCGGCGCGCGGCGCTGCCGGCGCGCCGGGCGGTGACCCGGTCGAAGGCTGTCCCGGGGTCCACCGTGCAGTGCACTACCCGCAGCCGGGCCAGCGGCAGCAGCGGTGCCAGCCGCGGCCGCCAGACCCGGTCCTGGAACGCCGCCTCCGCCACCGTGGTCACCCCCGCCCTGAGCAGCAGCTCGACTACCTCGAAGAACAGCGGCAGAGTACGCGCGGTCAGCTCGTCGCCCGGCCCGGGCACGAACCCGGGGACGGCGTGCGCCATCCCCTCCTTGATCTCGTCGCGGCAGACCGCCGGGCAGCCCACCGCGCGGGCGAGGGCGTGGGCGAGCGTGGTCTTGCCCGCGCCGGGCGGCCCGCTAACCACGACCAGCGCGGGCAGCGGCGCCGTCACGCCGCCGGCCGTCCCCGCCGCCCCGCTCCGCGCCGGGCCGCTGCGCGGGTGGCGGCCGCTCAGGAGAAGTGGGTGCGGGGACGGTCCTGCAGCCCGCCGTCCAGGTAGACGTCGACCTTCTCGTCGTAGAAGCAGGCCAGCCCGGCGACCTTCTGGCTTTCGGGCAGCGGGGACCGGTAGACCCACGCCAGGTCGGGGTGCGGGCCGTACCCGGTGTCCACCGACCAGTAGGATGCCGCGCCCTTGTAGGGGCAGTGCGTCACGGTGGCCGTCGGGGTGAGCAGGTCGGTGCGGACGTCGACCAGCGGCAGGTAGTAGCGCGGCGGCAGCCCGGTCTCGAACAAGATGAACGGGCGGGACGAGTTCGCCACCGTGACCCCGTCGACCGCTACCCGCACGTGCCGGGAGCTGGCCAGGATGTCGACCCGGGTGTAGGGGCTGCGCGGGTGGGTGTAGACCGGCTCGTCTTCCTCCAGCCACTCGCCCATCGCCGCCCACTCGAAGCGGACCAGGCCGCGCAGCTCCGGCAGCGGCGAGTCCGGGTACCGCTTCGCCGCCCCCGCGGCCACCGCGCCGTCCACCACCACGTCGTACACCTCGCCGTCGCCGCGGCTGGGCGAGTGCTCGGTCTTCCCCGTGGCCACCAGCTCGGCTTTGACGTCGCCGAGCGGCAGGTAGTACGCCGGGTAGTACGGGATCTCCCAGACCAGGGACGGGGTGCGGGTGTCGGCCACCAGCCGTCCGGCCAGGTAGGCGCGGACCCGTTTCGCGCCCGGCTCGACCCGCACCGTGCCGCGTGAATTGTCAGCCATGCCAGCACGCTACCCCGCCGGCCGCGCGCCGGCCCGGGCCGGCCGGGTTTGTCCAGCGGGGCCCGGCAATGCGAGAGCTCCTCTCGATAGCGAAGATTCCGTTCCGCCGCATCCCGGTACCGGGCCCCGCGAGATCCGGAAGATCGACGACGCCCGGACGTTCCGCGCGCTGACCCACCCGGTACGGATCGCGCTGCTCGAGGCGCTGCTGCTCGGCGGCGCGCAGACCGCCACCGAGGCCGGCGAGCAGATCGGGGAGACGCCCACCACCTGCTCGTTCCACCTGCGCCAGCTGGCCAAGTACGGGTTCGTGGAGGAGGCGGGCGGCGGCCAGGGCCGGTCCCGGCCCTGGCGGCTGACGTCGGTCGGCCTGTCGCTCGCCCCGGCCAGCGGCGACCGGGAAGCGGAAGCCGCGTCCGAGGGGGCGCTGCGCCTGCTCCGGGGAAGGCAGCTGGCCCGGTACGAGACCTGGCGGGCGACGCGCAGTTCCTACCCGGAGGAATGGCGTGACGCGGCCACCGACAGCGAGTACCTCTTCTACCTCACCCCGGGCGAGCTGCACCAGATGAACACCGAGATCCACCAGGTGATGGAACGCTGGTTCGGCCTGGAGGGACGGGTCGGGAACCCGGCCCGCCGGCCCGCGGGCTCGGCCCCGGTCGAGGCACTGCTGTTCAACTTCCCGATCGGGCCGCCGCAGACGGCCGCCGGGACGGCGCGGGAGGAGGACGGCTGATACCCCCCGCCCTGGCACCGCTGCGGCACCGCGGCTACCGGCTGCTGGTCACCGGGCGGGCGCTCGGCCCGGCCGCCTTCTTCCCGCTCGCCGCGCCCGGCGGGCGTGCGATCATGAGGCGTGGACGAGCAGGTAGGCCGC
>DASWUW010000422.1:0-10271 GCA_036406335.1 Trebonia sp. | reverse complement strand
CGCGCAGACGACCAGGTCGGCGGGCAGCCGGGTGCCGTCGTCGAGCTCCGCCGCCGGCAGGCCGTCCTCGGACAGCAGCCGGGCGATGGTCCGGTTGCCGTGCACGGTGATGCGGCCCGCGGCGACGCCCTCGAAGAAGCCCTCGGTGGCGAGGCCGATCGCGCCCCGCACGATGTCCTCCATCTGCCCGGGGGGAACCAGGCCGAGCTGCTTGAGCCCGAACTGGCGGACGGACACCGAGCCGATCGAGTTGAGCCTGTTGCCGCGCAGGCCGACTTGCCGTAACCGACGACCAGCACCCGCTTGCCCCGGGCCTGCTCCTCGTCGTGCAGTTCGGTGCCGGCCGTCACCCGCCCGCCGGCCGCGGTGAACTCGGCCTCGCCCGGGTAGCGCGGCACCGGGCTCGCAGAAGATCCCGTTGGCCACCACCAGCGCCCCGACGTGTTCGGCGGAGTCCGGCCCGCCGTCCCCGGCCGTGGTCACCGCCCAGCCGCCGTCGGGCACCGGCATAGGGAAGTCCGACAGCGAGTACTGCGCCGCCGGGCTCTGCGTGGTCAGTCCCGGGTAGCGGCAGGTGCGGCTCCACACGCCGCCCACGGACCAGCTGGCTCGGGCCGGTGACCGACAGCGCGGCCGCGACGTCGCCCAGCGGGCCGAAGATGGGCGCGGCGACGCAGCTGACCCCGGTATTGCCCTCCTCCCGGTCAAACGCCCAGCCGCGCTCGGGCACCGCGGTCAGCTCCCGCATGATGGCGACCTTGCTGGTCAGCGTGCGCGGGGTCCGGGCTCCCAGCGGCCCGCACCTGGCTCACCGCCTTCGCCGCGGCCGGCCGTCCGCTGGCCTGGACCAGCTACGAGCCGGTCCCGCAGTGGATCACCGGCATGGGCATCGGCACCACCTTCCCGGTGCCCGCGTACGCTGGTGACCAGTGAGCCCGTTTCGCCGGAAGCACGGTTACCGCTGGACGGAGGCGGCATGACGGTCGAGGACCTTGGCTTTGAGGCTACCGAGCTGGTCAGCCTGTCCATCGGCGAGGCCAAGTCGCTCAGCAAGCTGGCCGAGCTGGCGGTCCGGCGGGTTCCCGGGTGCGCGGCGGCTCACGCGACGATCTGGCGGGACGGCGAACTCACCGCGGTGGCGGCCAGCCATCCCGACCCGGCCGCGCTCATCGACCTGGAGGCGCGTTCGGGGCCCGGGCCGCTGGCGGCCGCGGTGCTCGAGGGGCGGCCGGTGAGCTGCCGGGACGCCCTCGACGAAGGGCGCTGGCCCTGGTGGTCGGCCGAGGCGCTGCGCCGCGGCCTGCGCAGTTCAGTGCACCTGGTCCGGCAGTCCGCGTCCATCACGCTGGTGCTGGCGCTGTTCGGGGTGCAGCCCGGGGCGCTCGACACCGACGGGGTGCCGACGGCGGAGACACTCGCCATGTTCGGCAGCACGGTGTTCGCCAACAGCCTCGCCTACGGGCACGCGCAGCGGACCGCGACGCAGCTGAAGGACTCGGTCGCCTCCCGCGCGGTCACCGACCAGGCCAAGGGCATCCTCATGCACGCGCTCGGCTGCAACGCGGACGAGGCCCTGCGGTACCTGCGGCGCGAGTCGCAGCGGCAGCACGTCAAGGTCACCGAGGTAGCGGCCCGGGTCATCGCCACCTCCGGCCCGGGCGCGAAGGGACCGCCCCCCGCGGGAACCCGGGCCCGCTAGGAGGCCTGGCGCTGAGCGGGGGCGTCGTGCCCGGTCCGGCGGCCCGGGCGGTGGCCGCGGGCCCGCAGCACGCGGACGCGCTCGTCCGGCGTGGTACCGCCCCAGATACCGCTCACCTCGCCGTTCCGCAGCGCGAAATCGAGGCACTGGCGCTTGACCGGGCAGTTGTCGCAGATCCGCAGCGCCCGCGTGTTCTCGTTGTCCACGGCAGTGCCGGCGGCCACCGAGAAGAACAGGTCGGGGTCGGCCGCGAGGCAGGCGCCGGCCGCGCGCCAGTCGGTGTCGTAGTCGATCATCCGGGCTCGCTGCCCGGGGTCCCGCGGTCTATTCCGCCCGGGCCGGGAAAATCATTCTTATTTGCGTAACAACTGCACCCGGGCCGGGCTGTTTGCCGCCGCGGCCGCCGGGTAGCCGCGCTCACGTTCTAAATGAGCAGGTCAGAGCCGGGAGAGCAAATGCCAGCCAACGAAGTGAACGGCGCGGGCGAAACCCATCAGCAGGCCGGCCACGGCGTACCGCGGCTCACCACTGCCCAGGGCATCCCGGTCAACGACGACCAGAACACCCTGCGGGCCGGGGTGAGCGGGCCCGCGCTGCTGGAGGATTTCCACTTCCGGGAGAAGATCTTCCACTTCGACCACGAGCGGATCCCCGAGCGGGTGGTCCACGCCCGCGGGTACGGCGCCCACGGCTACTTCGAGTGCTACGAGCCGCTGACCGACGTCACCCGGGCCGATGTCTTCAGCGCGGCGGGCCTGCGCACGCCGGCCTTTGTCCGCTTCTCCACCGTCGCGGGCAGCGCGGGATCCGCCGACCTGGCCCGGGACGTCCGCGGCTTCGCGGTCAAGCTCTACACCCGCGAGGGCAACTGGGACCTGGTCGGCAACAACATCCCGGTGTTCTTCATCCAGGACGCGATCAAGTTCCCCGACCTGATCCACGCGGCCAAGGCGGAGCCCGACCGCGGCTTCCCGCAGGCGCAGACCGCGCACGACAACTTCTGGGACTTCGCGTCGCTGATGCCCGAGTCCACCCACATGCTCCTGTGGGTGATGTCCGACCGGGCCATCCCGCGCTCGTTCCGCTTCATGGAGGGGTTCGGGGTGCACACCTTCCGCCTGGTGAACGAGGCGGGCCGCTCGACCTACGTGAAGTTCCACTGGAAGCCCGCCCGCGGTCTGCAGTCGGTGGCCTGGAACGAGGCGGTCAAGATCAACGGGGCCGACCCCGACTTCCACCGGCGCGACCTGTGGGACGCCATCGGCAGCGGGGACTACCCCGAGTGGGAGCTGGGCCTGCAGCTGTTCGACGACGACTTCGCCGACCGGTTCGACTTCGACGTGCTGGACCCCACCAAGCTCATCCCCGAGGAAGTGCTCCCGGTCCGCCCGGTCGGCCGCCTGGTCCTGGACCGGGTGGTGGACAACTTCTTCGCCGAGACCGAGCAGGTGGCGTTCTGCACGCAGAACATCGTGCCCGGCATCGACTTCTCCAACGACCCGCTGCTGCAGGGGCGGAACTTCTCCTACCTGGACACCCAGCTCAAGCGGCTGGGCAGCCCCAATTTCACCCAGCTCCCGGTCAACGCGCCCAAGTGCCCGTATGCGAACTTCCAGGCCGACGGCCACATGGCGGTGACCAATCCGGTGACCCGGGCCAGCTACGAGCCCAACTCGTGGCCCGCCGCCGAGGGCGGCCCGCGCGAGGACCCGGCCGGCGGCTTCCGCAGCTACCCCGAGGAGCTGGCCGGGGCCAAGCGCCGGCTGCGCCCGGAGAGCTTCGCTGATCACTACAGCCAGGCGCGCCAGTTCTACCTCAGCCAGACCGCGGTCGAGCGCCGGCACATCGCCGACGCGTTCACCTTCGAGCTGAGCAAAGTTGAGCGGGCCGAGATCAGGACCCGGATGGTGGCCGGGCTGCGGAACGTGGACGAGGACCTGGCGGCCGCCGTCGCCGAGGGCCTCGGCCTGCGGGACCTGCCCGCCGCGGCCGAGCCGGCCCGCCCCCCGCGCCGCGACCTGCCGCCGTCGCCCGCGCTGAGCATCCTCGGCCGGGGACCGGACAGCTTCGCCGGGCGCAAGCTCGGCATCCTGGTCACCAACGGGGCGGACGCGGCGGCGCTGGCCGCGCTGCGCTCGGCCGCGGCCGACGCCGGGGCCACCGTGGAAATCATCGCCCCCGCGGTCGGCGGGGTCGACATCAGCGACGGGACCCGGGTGACGGCCGGCCAGCAGGTCGACGGCGCGCCGTCGGTGCTCTACGACGCCGTCGCCATCCTGGCCTCGCCCGGCGGCGCCCGCGCCCTGGCGGCCCGCCCGGCGGCCCGTGACTTCGTGACCGACGCGGTCGCGCACTGCAAGTTCATCGCTTACACCAGCGGCGCCGCCGGGCTGTTCGATGCGGCGGGCCTGCCTGCCGACCCGGCCGGGGCCGACGCGGGGTTCGTCAACCTGAACGACCGCACTCCGGCGGAGTTCCTCACCCGCTGCCGGCAGCTGCGCTACTGGGACCGGGAATCCGTCTCTATGTGATCCAGATCACACAAGATGGCGTTTAGATGCTGCTGTGAGGGCACAACAGCCTCCGTCCGGTTTCCCGCAGACCACGGAGTTGGCTATGAGCAAGGCATCTACCCTCGCACCTGCTCTCGGCTGCCGCGCCGAGCTTGCGGGCCTGCCCGACGACGAGTTGCTGATCCGCTTCCGGGCGATGGCCCGCGACAGCTACGAGCGGTCGGTGGCCTGCGAGATCCTCGTAGAGCGTTACGAGCGGCTGGTCCGCTCGTGCGTGCGGCAGTACCGGGGCAGCCCCGAGCCGGTCGAAGACCTGATGCAGGTCGGCTACGTCGGGCTGCTCAAGGCGATCAACAACTACGACCCGGCGTTCGGCAGCGGTCTGTCCGCCTACGCCGCGCCGTGCATCAGCGGGGAGATCAAGCGGCACTTCCGCGACAAGCGCTGGCAGGTGCACGTCCGCCGCTCCGCCCAGGAACTGCTGCTTGAGCTGCGCAAGGCGACCGAGTCGCTGACCGGGTCACTGAACCGCACGCCGACCGACGAGGAGCTCATCAAGCAGCTCGGCTGCACCCCCGAGGACCTGCTCGAGGCCCGGCAGGCGGACATGGTTTTCAGCGCCTACTCGCTGGACGCGCCGCTGTCCGACCGGGACGACCCGGCGATGCTGGCGGACGTCCTGGGCGGCGAGGACACCGAGATGGAGCACACCCTCGATATGGAGGCCCTCTCCACCCACTGGGACGAGCTCCCCGAACGCGAGCAGCGCATCCTGGTCATGCGGTTCTACGGGAACCTGACCCAGGCGGAAATCGGAACCCGGCTCGGCATTTCCCAGATGCACGTGTCACGCCTGCTGTCCCGGGCACTTAACCACTTGCGCAGCCGGCTGCTGGATACCCCCGAGACCGACGCACCGGCTGCCTGACGTTGCCGCGCCCGCCGGAAACGTCAAACCATCGCCCGCGGCGGCCGAGACCGCCAGGAAAGGACACTCGATGAAAACCGGAGCAGGCCTGGCGCTCATCGCCGTCGGGGCCATCCTCGCCTTTGCGATCAACGCCAACACCTCAGCTATCAACCTGAACATCGTGGGCTGGGTGCTGATGATCGTCGGTGTCATCGGGCTGCTGCTGCCCAACCGCACCTACGGCTGGCTCGGACGACGGCTGACGGTCCGCCGGACCTACCCCAGCGGCCCGGTTCAGCAGGCCGCGCCCTACACCCCCCGCCCGGGTACCCAGGCCCTGCAGGCCGGGCAGCCGACCCGGCCGACGCTGCTCGACCAGGACCTCATCGACGAGCCGGAGACGCGCATCGTGAACGGCCACCCGGTGGCCGGGCACACCGAGGTGGTCGAAGACCTGTACGAGCAGCCGTAAGCGGCTGACGGTCAGCCGACCCGGACCGCGACGATCGTGACGTCGTCCTTGAGCTCGCCCGCGGAGAACGAGCTGACGAGCTCCTGGACGGCGTGCACGACTTCCGTCGCCGAGCGCCCGGCGACCGCTGCGAGCGCGTCCGCCAGCTGGTCCTCGAGGAAGGTGAGGTCCGCGCCGCGCGCCTCGGTCACTCCGTCGGTGTAGCAGAACAGCACGTCACCCGGGCCGAGCTCCAGGTCGATCCGCCCGGGCCAGATGTCGTCGAACAAGCCGAGCGGCAGCCCGTCGCCCTCCAGGATTTCTACCCGCCCGTCGGCCCGCACGACGGCGGGCCCCGGGTGGCCGCAGCTGCCGATCCGCACCTGCACGCGCTGCCCTTGCTGCCGCAGGAACGCGAGCGAGGCGGTGACGAAACGGTCGTCGTCGTAATCCTCGTCCACCAGCACCTGGTTGGCCGCGGCGAGCACGCCGTCCGGGGTGTCGTGCACGTGGGCCAGGGCCCGGATGGCGTGCCGGGCCGCGGCGGTCATCGCGGCCGCGTCCCGGCCCTTTCCGCAGACGTCGCCGATCGCGACGGCCCAGCCGTCGCCGTTTTTGAAGATGTCGTAGAAGTCGCCGCTGATCTCCTGGAACTGCGTGGCGCCGATGTAAGCGGCGGCGAACTCCAGTCCCGGCACCGTGGGCGGCGGCCGCGAGGGCAGCAGGCTGGCCTGCAGCGCCTCCGCGATCTGGGCCCGCTCGCGGAAGACCCGGTCCACCCGGACGGCGATCCCCAGGTGCCGGCCAAGTTCCTCGGCCAGGCCGAGGTCGGCCACGCCGAACGGTCCCTTGTCCGCCGGCTGGGCGAAGGTCAGCGCGCCGTAGCCGAGCGTCCCGTCGGTGATCGGCACGCTGATCAGCGAGGTGGCGCCCAGCGTCAGCAGCAGCGGGGTGCCGTCCGGGCCGCGGCCGAGGGCCGCCGGGTCGTCCGGGTGGGCCAGCAGCACCGACTTGCCGGACGAGTGCACCTGGGCCGGCACCGACTCCGGGTCGGGGTCGACGCCGCGGGCCACCCGTGCCCGCTGGTCGGCCAGGCCGTCGCGCGGGCCGGCCGCGAACTGGCGCAGCAGCCTGCCGCCCCGTTCCATGTCGATGATGACCCAGTCCGCGATCCGGCCCGCCAGCAGCCGCGCGCACCGCTGCAGCGTGACCGCCTCGCTGAACGTGCTGTTGTCGAGCAGCATCCGGGTCACCGCGGTGACCGTGTCCAGCCGCCGGGTGATGGCCGCGACGGCGGCGTCCGCCGCCGACTGGGTCTTCGCCGACGGCCGTTTGGCCGGCTTGTCGTCCGGTTCGCCCGCGCCCGCGCCGGGGGTGCCCGCGGCGGGCGCGGCGGTCACGATCAGCACCATCGGGTCGCCCGGAAGGTCGGCCGCGGCGACGGCGAGGCTCACGCTGACCGGTCCGCCCGCGGTCAGCATGCGGCAGGCGGCCGACCGCGGCTGGCCCGTCCGGATGACCGCGGCCAGCAGCGTCTGCACCGCCGCCCGGAACGGCAGGTCGACGAACACGCCCAGCGTCTTGCCGGTCGCGTACCCGGACGGCGCCCCGAGCAGCTCGGCCGCCCGGTTATTGGCCCGCCTGATCGTCCCGTCCCGCTCAAGCAGGAACAGCGGGACCGGGGCCTGCTGGAACATCGCGTGCAGCAGCCGCCGCTCGGCCCGTACCGCCTCGGGCAGGGCTTCGCCGGGCGCCTCCGCGAGACTGGGGGCGGCGGGCACCGCGCCGGCCGTCTCCAGGGCCGCGTCGAGCTCGGTGAGGGCCGCTTCGACCAGGCTCCGCAGGTCAGCCCCGGCCAGGCCCGCCGCCTGGCGCAGCGCGTCGCGCCGGGACGCGATGTCCGCCACTGCCCCATCCGGCCATCCGCCTCGCGGCATATCCTCGCCCATCCGTGCCCGTCGCCCTCGTCATAGGAACCCTACGACACCGCGGGAGCGGGCGCGCGGGCAAGTAGGCGCATCCCGGTGTGATCCGTCCGGGCGGAATGTTTAACCAGGGACGGCCGGGTAGCGCTACCAGGACCCGCCGGAGCCCACATGACCCCAGGTTCCGGCGGGTCTTAAGATCGGGCATGGGCAATCGCGAGACCCGGGGATGACCACCGCCAGCTGGTCGGACTTCGCCACGATGATCGGCGGTGCCAGCGGCGCGCTGACCGGGCTGCTGTTCGTGGCCGTGTCGATCAACGCCACCCGGATCGCCGGCCACCCGGGTCTGCGGGCGAGTGCCGGGCAGACCCTGGTGCTCTTCCTCGCGCCGCTGGTCATGGCGGCGGTCCTGCTGGCCCCCGGTCAGCCGGACGGGGTCCTCGGGGCCGAGCTCATCGCCGTCGGCCTGGTCACCACCTGGATCCTGCTCGGCATCCACCGGGTGAAGCGCGCCCTGAACGACGACGACCAGCGGCTGATCGCCGTTTTCAACCGCCGCGGCCCGAACATCGTGGTCATGCTGCTCTTCACCGCCAGCGGCGTCATCCTCGCCTGCGGCGTCCCGGGCGGCCTGTACCTGCTGCTCCCGGCGGCGCTGGTGGCCCAGATCAGCGGGGTGCTGAACGCGTGGTACTTCCTGCTCCCGCCCGCAGGCTAACGGCGGCCGGCCGGCAGCCAGCGCTCCATGCAGGCGAGCAGTTCATCGGTGTCGACCGGCTTGGTGACGTAGTCGTTGGCCCCCGCGGCCAGGCTCTTCTCCCGGTCGCCGGGCATCGCCCGGGCGGTCACCGCGATGATCGGCAGCCGGTCGTACTGGGGCATCTGCCGGATGGCGGCCATCGTCGCGTAGCCGTCCATCCCCGGCATCATGACGTCCATCAGGATCAGGTCGGTCTCCGGGGCGGCCCGCAGCGCCTCGATACCCGCCCGGCCGTCCGTCGCCTGGGTGATCCCCAGGCCGAGCAGCTCCAGGGTGCTCTGGATGGCGAAGACGTTCCGCGCGTCGTCATCGATCACCAGCACGTGCTTGCCCCGCAGGCTGGGATGCTCGGTCAGCGGTGTCACCCGCCCGGTGACCGCCGACGGCGCCGGGAGCGGAGGCGCGGTATCGCTCACCAGCGGCGGCACCTGACCGGGCTGCGCCGCGGACAGGTGCAGGGTGATCCGCTCGCGCAGGTCGTCCAGCGACGTCAGCAGCTCGACCGGGGCGTGTCCGGCGCGCAGCCCGGCCAGGCTGTCCCGTACGGCCGGGGCCGGCTGCCCGGGCACGTGCGCCAGCACCGGGATCTCGCGCAGGGCCGGCTTCTCCTGTACCTGGCGCAGGAAGTCCAGCGCACCGGTCATGCCCAGGTCCACCACCACGCAGCGGAACGGCTCCGCCCCGAGCATGGCCGTCCCCTGGCCCGGGCTGGTCGCGGTGGCGACCCGCACGGTGGCGCTGAGCTGCGCGAGGTCGGAGACCGCGCTGTGCGCGAGCAGCGTCAGCAGCCCGCCGCTCGCGGTCTCGAACACCAGCACCTTCCGGTCCTGGGTGCCGGGGGTCTCGGCCGCGCCGGAGGGGCCGGGCGTACCCGGCTCGGTCTGCGCGCCGTACCGGCCGTCAACCGGTCCCGGGTTCGTCCGGCCGGCCGGAGCCGTCCCGGCGCCCGCCGCCACCCAGGGCCTGGCCGCCGCCGGGACCGGGGCGGCCGGCCCGCCGAAGCCGTCCGGCCGGGCGAACGCCGGCTCCGGGGCCGGCGGGGCCAGCGGGATGTCGGGCAGCAGGGCGGGCACCGACAGGGTGAACGTGCTGCCGTGCCCGAGGTCGCTGGTCGCGCTGATCCGGCCGCCGAGCAGCGCGCTCACCTCGTTGGCAATCGACAGTCCGAGCCCGGTACCGCCGTAGCGGCGGCTCAGCGTGCCGTCGCCCTGCTGGAACGCGCCAAAGATAACCGCGAGGTTCTCCGGTGCGATACCGATCCCGGTGTCGGTGACCGAGAACGCCGCGAAGGAGCCGTCTCCGGCCTGGTTTCCCGCGGCGCCGGCGGCCACCCGCAGCGTGACCTGGCCCCGGTCGGTGAACTTGACCGCGTTGGATACCAGGTTCCCCAGCACCTGGCGGAGCCGCTGCCGGTCGGTGACCAGCTCGGAGGGCGCCGACGCCTCGACCGAGACCTCGAACTCGAGGCCCTTCTCCGCGGTGAGCGGCCGGAAGGTGGCCTGGATGTCCTCCAGCAGCGCGGACAGCGTGAACCGCTCCGCGCGGACGTCCATCCGGCCCGCCTCCACCTTGGACAGGTCGAGGATGTCGTTGATGAGCTGCAGCAGGTCCGAGCCGGCGGAGTGGATGACGTTGGCGTACTCGACCTGCTTGGCGGACAGGTTCCGCCCCGGGTTCTGCGCCAGCAGCCGGGCCAGGATCAGCAGGCTGTTCAGCGGGGTGCGCAGCTCGTGCGACATGTTGGCCAGGAACTGCGACTTGTACTGCGAGGCGAGGGCGAGCTGCCGGGCCCGCTCCTCGATCTCCTCCCGGGCCTGCTCGATCTCCTCGTTCTTGGCCTCGATGTCCTGCTTCTGCGCGGCGAGCAGCTCCGCCTTGTCCTCCAGGTCCGCGTTGGACCGCTGCAGCTCGACCTGCTGGCTCTGCAGCTCCTCCGACCGGGCCTGGAGCTCGGAGGTGAGCCGCTGCGACTCCTCGAGCAGCGCGTCGGTGCGGGCGTTCGCGATGATC
>DASWUW010000421.1:0-11859 GCA_036406335.1 Trebonia sp. | reverse complement strand
GGACCGGCGGCCGCTAGTCGGCCAGGCGGGCGGGAAAGCCGCCGGTGGCGACCGGGCCCCAGCGGACCGGGGTGACGCGCAGCAGTGACTTGCCCTGCGCCACCATCGCCTGGCGGTACTCGGCCCAGTCGGAGTGCTCGCCGGAAATCGAGCGGAAGTAGTCGACCAGGGCCTCGACCGCCTCGGGGATGTCCAGGACCTCGGCCGTCCCGTCGACCTGGACCCAGGGGCCGCCGAAGTCGTCGGACAGGATCACGACGCTCACGTGCTCCGGGTCGCGGCGGGCGTTGCGGGTCTTGGCCCGCTCCGGGTAGGTCGCGATGACGATCCGGCCCTGGTCGTCCACGCCGCAGGTGACCGGCGAGGCCTGCGGGCCGCCGTCCTTGCGGGTGGTGATCACGATGGCGTGGTGCCGGGTCTTGATGAAGTCGGTCAGCTCGCCGGCGCTGACAACGGTGCTGGTCGCGATTTTCCTGGCCACAGCTGACCAATCTACTCTGGCCGGATTCCCGCCTCGGGGCGCCGGGCCACCCGGTCCCGGTTGAGCGCCGCGATGTCGGGGACGCCGGCCAGGATCATCAGGATCCGCAGCTCTTCCGCGAGGAGCTCGACCGTGCGCCGCACGCCGCGCTCCCCCGCGGCGGCGAGGCCGTAGGCGGCGAGACGGCCGATGACCACCGCGCTGGCTCCGAGGGCGAGCGCCAGGAAGACGTCGGCGCCGGTGCGCACGCCGCTGTCCAGCAGCACCGGGACCCGCCCGCTGACCTGGGCAGCGATCTCAGGCAGGACGTCAAGGCTGGCCGGGGCGGGGTCGACCTGGCGGCCCCCGTGGTTGGAGACCAGGATCGCGGACGCGCCCGCGCCGAGGGCCGCCTCGGCCGCCTCGGGGGTCAGGATGCCCTTGGCGATCCACGGCATCCCGTGCCGGGCGGTGGCCTCGGCCAGCTGGTCCCAGGTCCAGCCGGGACCGATCCGGGCGGCGTAGGCGGACGCCACGTTGGGCGAGCCGTCGTTGATCACGTTGCCGAACCAGACGGCCGGGTCCGGGCTGAACCGCGCCATCCGGTTGCGGGCCCGGAAACCGACGACGGGTGCGTCCAGGGTCACGCAGAGGGCCTGGTAGCCCGCCGCCTTGATCCGGGTCGCGACGGAGTCGAACGAGTCGTAGGGGTGCAGCTGGCCGATCCGCGCGGCGGCCGGGGCCGCGGCGGCGACCTCCTCGTAGGAGAAGCTGCCGACCTCGGGCACGATCGACGCGATGCCCGACTTGGCGTTGGCCCGGGCGACGGCCAGGTGCCCGTCGTGCGCGAACAGGGCGTCGCCGCCGAACGGGGCGGTCAGCACGGGCACGGACAGCGGGATGCCGAGCAAGTCGGTGCCCAGCTTCGGGTCGGTGACCCCGGTCATGGGGCGCGGCCGGATCACCCAGCGGGTGAACGCCGCCCGGTTGGCGCGCAGCGTCTGCTCGGTGCCGGCGCCGCTTTCCAGGTAGACCGCCGCGTCCGACGGCAGGTGCTTGAGGGCCGCCGCGCGGAGCTCGTCGAGCGTGCGGAACTCTCCGTCTCGCGAGTAAGCCGGGGAAACAGCCACGAGCCGTACCTTACCGGCCGGATGTTTCCGGTCTCGTTCCCGGCCGGGAGAGCCCGGCCGAAATCATTCGGAGCCC
Organism: Trebonia sp.; assembly: GCA_036406335.1. GTDB lineage: Bacteria > Actinomycetota > Actinomycetes > Streptosporangiales > Streptosporangiaceae > Trebonia. The sequence goes on along the minus strand of DASWUW010000421.1, from coordinate 10,193 downwards.
GGTGCAGGCGGCTGCTAGCCTCGCTCCTGGCCGGGACGGGGGGTGCGGGTGAGCTGGTCGGCGCTGGTGCCGGACGTGACGCCGCTGCGGGGTCCGGGAGCGCGCGGCTTCCGGGCCATGTTCGCCAGCCGGACCGTGGCCTACCTGGGGTCGCAGGCGGCGGAGGTCGCGGTGCTGGTCCAGGCGCAGCGGATCACCGGGTCGCCGCTGGTGGTGGGCACGCTAGGGCTGGCCGAGCTGGTGCCGCTGGTCGTGTTCGGGCTGTACGGAGGCGTGCTCGCCGACCGGTTCGACCGGCGGGCGCTGATGCGCTGGTCGGAGCCGGGGCTGGCCGGCTGCGCGGTGCTGCTGCTGCTGAACTCGCTGCTGCCGCATCCGCGGCTGTGGCCGCTGTACGTGATCACCGCGCTGATGATGGCGATCGCCTCGCTGCAGCGGCCCGCGTTCGAGGCGGCGACCCCGCGGGTGGTGCCGCGCGGGCAGCTGACCGCGGCCGCCGCGATGATGTCGCTGTCCACCAACGCCAGCGTGCTGGCCGGCTCCTCGCTCGGCGGCGTGCTCGCCGCCGCCCCCGGGCCGTGGCTGGTCTACGCGCTCGACGCGGCCGGCTTCGCGGTTTCGTTCGCCGCGCTGAGCCGCCTGCCGAAGCTGCCCCCGGTGCGCGACAACGCCGGAGCAGCGGAAGGAACGGAGCGGGCTGACGCCCCGGCCGTCCGCGAGATCCTGGTCGGCCTGCGGTACGCGCTCGGCCGCCGCGACCTGCTCGGCTCCTACGTCGCCGACCTGGCCGCCATGATCTTCGCCTACCCCAACGCGATGCTGCCGTTCCTGGCCGCGCAGCTGCACGCCCCGTGGGCCACCGGGCTGATGTTCGCGGCGCCGTCCGCGGGCGCGTTCGCGGTCTCGGCGACCAGCGGGTGGATGCCGCGGATCCGCCGCCACGGGCGGGCCATCGCGGTCGCCGCCGCGGGCTGGGGCCTGGCGATGGCCCTGGTCGGCCTGGCCCCCGACGTCTACCTGGCGCTGGCCTGCCTGGCGGCGGCGGGCGGGGCCGACGAGTGCAGCGCGGTGTTCCGCGACACGATGTGGAAGCAGTCCATCCCCGACCACCTGCGCGGCCGGATGGCCGGCATCGAGCTGCTGAGCTACGCGGCGGGGCCGCCCGCCGGCCAGCTGCGCTCGGGCGCGGTCGCGGCCGTCACCAGCGTGCGCTTCTCGCTGACCAGCGGGGGCCTGGCCTGCGCGGCCGCGGTCGCCGCGGTGACCGCGCTGCTGCCCGCCTTCCGGAATTACACCGCTCCGGCGCCCGCGGCGGCCGCGGAAGCCGCGGTCTAGTGCGGGCGCCACCCGACTGGCGGGCCGTCCTGGCCGAGTAGCGGAATGCCTGTTCCGGTTAGTATGCTGACTCGCGGAATAAGCATTCCGCTTTGACGGGAAGGCCTGGACATGGACGGCGCGCGCCGACCGCACTACCAGTTGACATTCGCGATCCTGGCGGTCGGCATCGGGGCCTACGCCCTGCTGCAGTCGCTGGTGATCCCGGTGCTGACCACGGTGGCGAAGGAATTGCACACCTCGCAGGATGCCGTGACCTGGGTACTGACGGCGTACCTGCTGTCAGCCTCGATCATGACACCCATCCTGGGCCGGATCGGGGACATCTTCGGCAAGAAGTGGGTCTTCGTCGGCACCCTGGTCGCCCTCGCGGTCGGTTCGGTCCTGGCGGCCGTCGCCCCCAACCTCGCGGTGATGATCGTGGCCCGGGTGATCCAGGGCGTAGCGGGCGGAATGCTGCCGCTGGGCTTCGGGATCATCCGCGATGAGTTCCCGGCGGAGAAGGTGCCCGGCGCCGTCGGCATCCTCGCGGCGCTCACCGCGGTCGGCGGCAGCCTGGGCATCGTGCTGGCCGGGCCGATCGTGGACGCGCTCGGCTGGCGCTGGCTGTTCTGGCTGCCCGGGATCGTGACCGCGATCGCGGCGGCCGGCGCGGTGCTGTTCGTCCCGCAGTCTCCGGTGCGCAGCCCGGGCACGATCAGCTGGCCGCCCGCGGTCCTGCTGTCCGTCTGGCTGGTGCTGCTGCTGGTACCGCTGAGCGAGGCGTCCAGCTGGGGCTGGGGGTCGCCGAGGGTTCTGGGGCTGCTGGCCGGGGCGGTGGTGGCCGCCGCCGCCTGGGTCTGGTCCGAGCTGCGGGCGGTCACCCCGCTGATCGACATGAAGATGATGCGACTGCCCGCGGTCTGGACCAACAACCTGGTAGCGCTGCTTATCGGCGTCGGGCTGTACGCGATGTTCGCGTTCCTGCCCGAGTTCGTGCAGACCCCGTCCGCGGCCGGCTACGGCTTCGGGGCCAGTATCACCAAGGCGGGCCTGATGCTGCTGCCCTCGGGAGTCACCATGTTCACCACGGGCCTGTTCACCGGGTCGCTGACCCGCCGGTTCGGCGGCAAGGTCCTGGTTGTGACGGGCTGCCTCGTCGGCTGCGCGGCGATGGCGATGTTCGCCTTCGCGCATTCCCAGGAATGGGAGATCTACATCGCCACCGGCATCCTGGGCATCGGCTTCGGACTGGCCTTTTCGGCCATGTCGGCGAATGTCGTGTCCGCGGTGCCGGCCCGGCAGACCGGCGTGGCCACCGGCATGAACGCGAATATCCGGACCATCGGCGGCAGCATCGGCGCCGCCGTGATGGCCAGCATCGTCACCGCCAAGCTGGAGCCGTCGGGCCTGCCCGCGGGCTCCGGCTACACCGTCGGGTTCGCGATCATGGCCGCCGTGCTGGTGGTGGCCGCGGGGGCCGGCACGCTGATCCCGTCGCAGCGGCCCCCGCGCCCGGCGGACATCGAGGCGGGGGCCGTGGGTACGCTGGCGATGTCCGGGGACGCGCTCACCGGGGAGACCGCAGCCGGGGAGACCGTGGGACGCGAACTAGCCGAGTGAGGGAGGGGCGGGTGGCCGAGTCCGTGGTCAGCGAGAAGGCCGCTTCCAGGCCGCCGGCCGGGCGGCGGGACGCGGTCCGCAATTACCACCGGATCCTCCAGGCGGCCCGCGAGGTGCTCGGCGAGTCGGGGGCCGACGCGAGCATGGAGGAGATCGCGGCCCGGGCCGGGGTCGGCGTGGGCACCGTCTACCGGCGGTTCGCCAACAAGGACGCCCTCATCGACGAGCTGCTGCGGCTGTCCATGGCCGAAGGGCTCAGTGCCGCCCGGCAGGCCCTGGCCCGGCCGGGCGGCGACGGCCTCGAGCAGCTGCTGCGCGGACTCGGGACACTGTTCGCCGGCCACGCCCGCTATGCGCACCTGCTGCTGCAGCGCAGCGCCGACAGCGCCGCGACGCTGGAGATGCGGGCCGCCCTGGAGGAACTGACCACCCGCGCCCTGGCCGCCGGGACGGTGAACCCGGGCGCGGGTGTCGGCGACGTGATGGCACTGGTCTGGGCGATGCGCGGCCTCACCGAGACCACCGGCGAGGTCGCCCCCGAGACCTGGCAGCGGTTTCTCGACATCCACCTGGCCGGCCTGCGCTCACCGGGATCGCTCAGCAGCTGCCCGACGATATCGGCCGGGCAGCTGGCGGAGCTGATGCCGCCGCCGGAGGCCGGCCCGTCCTGAGCCGGGCCACCGGGAGGCCCTCAGTGGTGATGGCTCGGGGGCACGTCCAGGGCGGGGTTGCGGTCGAAGAAGCCGAACGGCTTGAGCCAGAACGAGACGATGTCGGCCGGCATCACCGGCCAGTCCTCCGGCCGGGTGATGTGGTGCAGGCCGAACACGTACCACAGCACCACGTCGGTGTTCTCGATCGGCCGGTCGGCCGCGGTCCAGGCGGGCAGCCCGGTGTCGCTGGCGGCCTGGACCGGGAAGTCGCCGCAGGGCCAGCGCTCGTCCTGCTGGTACGGGGTGACCCAGAGCGTGTGCCCGATGACCTGGGCCCGCTGGAAGGCCGGGGACGCGGGGTCGAGGAGCGCGGGGAACGCCGCCGACGGGACCAGCTTGTAGCCGACCGGGGTGCCGAGCCCGTTGGCCACGTTGTCGTTGACGATTTTCCAGGCCCGCTGCGTGCCCCAGTTGTAGTCCTGCCTGCCGTCGCTCTCGGTGCGCAGCGGCGTCGAGGTGACGGTCAGGCCGAGCCCGTAGGGGTCGTCGCCGCCGACGGCGGCGGGCCGGGAGTCGGTGGCGTAGACCGTGTTGTCGGCCCCGTCGATGTCGAGGTCGAGGCGGGCCACGATGAAGTGCTGGTGGAACGGAGCATAGAGGCCCTGGTCGACCACGGTGCCGTTGGCGGGACGGCTGCCGGGCGCGGCGATGTGCGAGGTGACCATGATCCCGGTCGCGCGGACCTCGCACTCGATGCTGCCGTCCTGGTAGAAGTGCCAGTACACCAGGTACTCGTAGTTGGCCACGGTGACGTGGAAGGAGACGACCAGCCGGCGGGCGCGCCGCACCTCGGCTCCGGCCCGCTCGTCGACGTGCTTCCACAGCACGCCGCTGTCCTCCTCGTGGACGCAGATCGCGTTCTCGATCAGCTGCGGCTCGCCCGCCGAGTCGTGCACCACCGCGTCCAGGTAGGTGATCTCGCCCAGGCAGTCGCAGCCCAGGCTGAGCGAGGTGGTCATGAAGCCGAGCCCCCACTCGCCGATGTCGAACGCGGTGCGCCGGTAGTGGTCCGGGCTGGCGTCCCGGTACGGGACTACCATCTCCGCGAACGAGAGCCGGTGGGCGACCGGCCGCAGCCGCCCGGCGTCGCGGAAGGCGACCTGGTGCAGGACGAGTCCCTCGCGGTAGTTGAAACCGATCCGCAGCTGCCAGTCCTGCCAGCGGAGCAGGTTGCCGTCCAGGGTGAAGCCGACCCCCTCGGGCTGGCTGATGTGCAGCGGCGCTACCTCGCGGAGGCGCACCGGCAGCAGGTCGGGCAGGTACTCGCCGCGGACCGGCGGGTCGGTTCCGCCGTCGTAGCTGTCCTCGATCTCCAGCAGTTCCATCGTGTTCAGGTCGACGACGGGGTGCAGCCCGGTCAGGTGGCGGGCGTAGGGGTTGCCCCGCTCGCTGCCCCGGTACCACACGTCGCACCAGCCGATCCGCCGCCCGGCGTACCGCTCGGGGACGAAGGCGGCGCCGTAAGCCCACATGTCAGCCAGCACCCGGGAGAGATCGGTGATCCCGCGGCGGCCCAGCGCCGCGACCACCGCCGGGTGGGCGCGGAGCATCTCGTCGCACTCGTGCCACTCGTCGACGGTCATGTTGGGCTGCTGCCCGGGCAGCTCCTCCCAGGCGGCGACCGCGTCGCCGGTCAGCGACACGACCGCCCGGTACGCCAGCCCGCCGGCGCGGTTCCAGCAGACCACCAGCGCCTCCCGCCGGACCAGCCGGCCCGCCTCGAGGTCGGCCAGGTCGGGCTTGGCCGGCTCTCTGAGCTCGATGGAAGCGAAGCGCCAGCCGTCGCCGACCCCCTGGTCACGGCGCACGATCGCGGCCGCCTGACGGATCTCGGCGGCCGTCAGCGGGTCCAGTGGGTGGGTCACGAGGTTCCCTTCGTCGGCGGGCATCCGGTCGATTATCCCGCAGCGCCGGCGCCGCCCGGGCGGGCGGCTGGCTCGCGGGCGGCCCACGCTTGCAGGCCCTCGTCGGTGAGCAGCCGGGTAAACGCCTCGTCGGCCGCGCCGAGGAGCGGGCCGTCGGCGCCGAGCCGGGCCGCGGCGACAGGCGGGGGCGGCAGCCCGCGGAAGGACATCAGCCCGCCGGCGTAGGCGGCGGTGATCTCGTCCCCGGCCAGGCGGAGCAGCTCCGGCCCGAGACCGCCGACCACCACGAGGTGCGGGTCCAGGCCGTTGACGAGCCCGGCGATGCCCCGCCCGATCGAACCGCCCGCGGCGCGGACCGCGGACAGCGCGCCGGGCTGGCCGGCCTGCGCTGACCCGAGCACGTGGCGGAGGTCTCCCCCGGGGATGTTCCCGGGCAGGAAACGGGCCAGTGCCAGGCCGTCGAGACTGGTGTTCCAGCAGCCGGCGGCGCCGCAGCGGCAGCGCCGGGCGGGATCACCGAACGGCATGTGCCCGAACTCCCCGGCCGCCCCGGTCGCGCCCGTGACCGCACGGCCGGATTCGACGACGGCTCCGCCGATGCCGTCGTCGACGTGCAGGTACAGCATCGGGCCGGCTCCGAAGCCGGGGGTACGCCGTGACTCCGCGACGCCGGCCAGGGTCGCGTCGTTGCCGACGACGAACTCACGGCCCGGCTCACGGTGCCGCCACAGCCCGGACAGGTCTACGTCGTGCCAGGAAAGCCCGGGGGCAGGCACCAGCCGGAGGCCGGCCACCGTACCCGGTACGGCCACCGCCGCGGCCCGCACCCGGGCGCCGTACCGGCCGCGGATCTGCTCGAGGGCGGCGGCGACCGCGGCCAGCACGCGGTCCTGGTCGCCGTCGTGGGCGCGGGCGGCCGCCGCCGTCATCGTCCCGCCCAGCTCGACCGCGGCGACCCGCCAGGTCTCTGGCCCGATAGCAGCGGCGGCCACCAGCGGCCCGCCCGGATGGGCGCCTGGCCCGGCCTCCTCCTGCTCGCCGCCCTGGGCAGCTACACGGTGAGCAACGTCATCTGCGCGCTTGCCCCGGACCTCGCGGTCCTGGCCGCCGGCCGGGCGGTCGGAGGCGTGACCCACGCCCTGTTCTTCTCCGTCTTCATCGGCTACGTCACCCGGCTGGTGCCTCCCGGGCAGACCGGACGGGCGCTGGCACTGGCCTCGGCGGGCGCGCCGGCTGGATTCGTTCTCGGCGTGCCGCTGGCGACGGCGCTGGGAAACGCCGCCGGCTGGCGCGCCACCTTCGCCGCCCTGGCCGCGCTGCTAGCCGTCGTGTTCGTGCTGGTCGCCGTCAGGCTGCCTGACGTGCGGGCGCAGGCGGATGAACGCCGCCGCCCGCCCGGGCGCCTGCGCCCGCTGGTCACCGTCAGCGGCTCCAATGCCCTGGTCTTTCTCGGCCACTACACGCTGTACACCTACGTGAGCGTGCTCCTGCTGAGCTCCGGCGCATCCTCGGGCACGGTCAGTCCGGTCCTGCTGGCTTTTGGCGTCTGCGGGCTGATCGGGGTCTGGATCGCCGGCCCGCGACTCGACCGCCACCTGCGCGGCAGCACTCTGGCCATCCTGGCCATCCTGGCCGCGGGAATCGCGGCGGCCGGAGCGGCGCTTCCCGCGCTGGCGCTGGTGATCCTCGCCGGCGCGGTCTGGAACGGCGCCTTCGGGGCGGTGCCGTCGGTCTACCAGACGGCGGCGGAGCGCGCCCAAGCCGGGTCACCGGAGCTGGCCGGGGCCTGGATCAACGCGTCCGCCAATACCGGGATCGCCGGCGGTGCCGCCCTGGGCGGCGTTGTTCTCGCCAGCGCCGGCCTCCGTGCGGTCGCCTGGCTGGCCGCGGCTCTCGTCATCCTCGCCGTCGCCACCGTGCTGCTCGCCCCCCGCCAGGTCTTCAGCGGCCCTCTGGAGCCGCCTTCTTGACACCGCCCAGCAGGCCGAGCGTCAGACGGCAGGCGAGGCCGGGTTCGAGGGCGCGCCATTCCTGGACCTCGTAGGTGAAGTAGGTGCGCGTCCGCAGCTGGGCGCTGGACGGCGCCCGCCGGCATTGGGCATCCCGTTGGGCCGGGGGCAACGAATTGCGGGTCGCCGGGCGTGGCCCAGTACTGCTCGGTGTGCTGCTTGACGTTCCGGACATCACCGGGAACCCAGCTGGACCGCTTTGCGATCCATTCCTGGCGCTCGAGCACGATAACCCGGCTCCAGGCTACTTCGGCCACAGAAGCGCCAACCTGATGCCGCCCGAAAAGGGCCATGAACACCCGCCCGCCTGATGAGCACTGATTGAAGTCTGGAATTATTCACTTCAAAATAGGGCTAATCACCTGAACTTTGCCCGGCTGCCGGGGCAAGTCGGTGGCGCAAGTCCTGACAAGGTGACCCCCGGGTGACAGAATCTGAGTATGGCTCAGGCGGGGGACAGCTTTCGGCCGGATGTCCCGAGCACCGCGCGGATGTACGACTACTACCTCGGCGGCAAAGACAACTACCCCGCCGACCGGGCCGCGGCCGAACGCGTCATCTCCATTATGCCCGCCGGGGTAGTCCGGACCTCCGCCGCGCAGAACCGCAAGTTCCTGATCCGGGTGGTACGGCACCTGGCCGAAGACCTGGGGGTCCGGCAGTTCCTGGACATCGGCGCCGGGCTGCCCACGATGAACAGCGTGCACCAGGTCGCCCAGTCGGTCGCGCCGGACAGCCGCGTGGTCTACGTCGACCACGACCCGGTCGTTCTCGCCCACTCCCGTAACCTCCTGCACGGCAACGACCAGACCGCGGTCATCGGGCGGGACCTGCGCGACCCGGCGGGGATCCTCGCCGACCCGTCGCTGCGCGGGCTGCTCGACTTCAGCCAGCCGGTCGCGGTACTGCTGATCGCGGTCTTGCACTTCATCTCCGACGCGGAGGACCCCTACGGCCTCGTCGGCGCGCTGATGAATGTCATGCCGGCGGGCAGCTACCTGGCCGTCTCCCATTTCACCGCCGACAGCTACGCGCAGGCGGACGTCGCCGCCCAGGAGTACCAGAACGCCAACTCCGCCGTGCACAGCAGGCACCGGTCGCAGCTCTACCGGTTCTTCTCCGGCTACGAGCTGATCTCCCCGGGCTCGGTGGTCTGGACGCCCCAGTGGCGGCGTGACGCGGACGGGGCAGAGGAGGACGGCGGCCTGGCGAAGGACCCGGGCCGGGCGCTGTTCTGGTGCGGGGTCGGGCGCAAGCTCGTCCCGGCCCGGCCCGGCAGCCTGCCCCCGGTGGCCGCTCCCCCGCCGGAAGCCGTGCCCTGGGTCCCCCCGCAGGAGGCAGCGCCCGCGCCGAGCACGCCGATGGCGGCTTTCCTGGCCGCGCCGACGGCCGCCGGCCTGGAGACCGCCGCGGAACCGGACCCGCTGCGGCCCGACATCCCCAACGTCGCCCGGATGTACGACTACATGCTCGGCGGCAAGGACAACTACCCGTCGGACCGGGAGGCGGCCCAGCGGACTTTTGCCGTGCTGGGGGAGGACGTGGTGCGGGGCACGGTGGTGCAGAACCGGCAGTTCCTGAGCCGGGCTGTCCGGTACCTGGCCGCGGAGCAGGGCATCCGGCAGTTCCTCGACATCGGCACCGGGCTGCCCACGATGAACAGCGTGCACGAGGTGACCCGGTCGGTCGCGCCGGACAGCCGCGTCGTCTACGTCGACAACGACCCGGTGGTCCTGGCCCACGCGCGGGACATGCTGAACGCCGTACCGGGCACCATGATCGCCCGCCACGACCTGCGGGACCCCGAGGCGATCGTCTTCGATCCGGCCATCCGGTCGCTGATCGACTTCGGCCAGCCGGTCGCGGTGCTGCTGGTCGCGATCCTGCATTTCCTGGCCGACGAAGAAGATCCCTGGGGAATCGTGTCCGACCTGATGGCGACCACTCCCCCGGGCAGCTGCCTGGTGATCTCGCACCTGACCGCGGACCACTACACCCACGCGGCACAGGTGGCCGCCGTGTACGCGGACACCACTCCAGGGCTGCACCTGCGCTCGCGGGCGGACATCGAGTCTCTGTTCTGCGGCCTTCCGCTGCTGCCGCCCGGCGAGCTCAGCTACACCGGGGACTGGAACCCGGACCCGGACACCGCTCCGTCATCCGCCGCGGGCGGATCCTCGATCTGGTGCGGCATCGCCCGCAAACCGTAAGCGTGCCGGGACAGGAGACAGGAACGGACGACGAGGCCGGCAAACTGGGCCGTATGTCGGCGGCAAACCAAAAAGAGGCCGATCCCTAGGAATCGGCCCCTTTTGAATGGTGTTCCGGCGGTGTCCTGCTCTCCCACGAGGCCTCCCTCGCAGTACCATCGGCGCTGAAGAGCTTAACTTCCGGGTTCGGAATGGGACCGGGTGTTTCCCCTTCGCTATGGCCGCCGGGAACTCTATTAGGTTATGGGCCTAGTTCCCTGGCCGTAACCTGGGAACCGCATAGTGAACGCGAGTCTAAAAGTCTGATGGTAAGTGGTAGTCAAGCCCTCGGCCTGTTAGTACCGGTCAGCTGAACACCTTGCGGTGCTTACACTTCCGGCCTATCAACCCAGTCGTCTGGCTGGGGGCCTTACCCACTCAAGGTGGTGGGAGACCTCATCTTGAAGCGTGCTTCCCGCT
>DASWUW010000420.1:0-1647 GCA_036406335.1 Trebonia sp. | reverse complement strand
GCGGGCATCTCCTGGCTGGCGCACGTCACTCGTGCGATCCCGTACGAGGCCGGCTATCCCACGGTGCTGGCGCAGGAGGCCAACGTCGTTTTTGGCAGCACGGGGCACTTCATGTACTTCACGGTGCAGGTGGCGACCGCGCTGATCCTGTTCACCGGCGGCAACACCAGCTTCAGCGGATTCCCGTTTCTGGCCAGCTTCGTCGCCTCCGATTCGTTCCTGCCCCGCTGGCTGACCAAGCGCGGGCACCGCCTTGTCCTGTCCAACGGCATCATCGTGCTCACCGTGGTCTCGCTGGTCTTGCTGGTGACCACCGGGGCGGTGGTCAACGGGCTGATCCCGTTCTATGCGATCGGCGTGTTCACCGGGTTCGCGATGGCCGGCTTCGGCATGGCCAAGTACCACAAGCGGGTGAAGGAGCGCGGCTGGCGGCGGCGCCGGATCGTCAACGGGACCGCCGCCGTCTACACCGCGGTCGTCGTGCTGATCTTCGCGGTGGTGAAGTTCACCGAGGGTGCCTGGGTGATCGTCATCGTCTTCCCGGTACTCGTCTTCCTGCTGATCCGGCTCAACCGCGAGTACCGGATGGAAGCCGAGGTGCTGGCCAGCATCGGGGACAGGCGGGCAGCAGGCGTCCCGTCCCGGCCGGCGAACTACAGCCGTCGGGTGGTGCTGATCTTCGTGGACGATGTCGACCTGGCGACGTTCGCCGCCGTCAGGTATGCCCGCGGCCTGCGGCCGACCTCGATGCGGGCCGTGCACTTCGTCATCGACAGCACTCAGGCGGAGCAACTGGGCGAGAAGTGGGTCCGGTTCGGCCAGGACATCCCGCTCGAAATGATCGACGCCCCGGACCGCCGCCTCGTCCGTGCGTCGCTAGAACTGGTCAGCCGCGAGGCGCAGGCCAAGAGCACGCAGGTCACCGTGGTACTGCCGCGGCGCGGCTACGCCCTGCTGCTCGGCCGCCTGCTGCACGACCGCACCGCGGACAAGATCGCCTCGGCGGTCAGCCAGGTGCCTGACTCGGCCGCCACCATCATCCCGTTCGACGTCGAGAGCCGGGTCCACTTGCTGCATTCCCGGCAGTCCGCCCGCCTCGCGGCGGGCGGAGGCGGAGCCGGCCTGACCGTGCCCTTCCGCGGCGGCGGGAAGGAGAGGTCGCCGGCGGCCGCCGGCGGAGCCTCGAACGGCAGCGAAGCGGGCAAGGAGGCCGCGGCGGCCGGCGGCCCCGCCCGGCCCCGTCCGGCGGGCGTCTCGGCTATTGCCGAGCTGAACACCACGGGCAAAGCGGCCGTCGACGGCAGGGTCCGTTCGGTCGAGATCCACCCGGTCGAGAACAACTGCGTGTTCGAAGCGACCATCATGGACGAAACGGGAACGCTGACGGCCAAGTTCTACGGCCGGACGAACATCCCGGGTTTCGAGCCGGGCGCCCGCGTCCGGCTCACCGGCAAGGTGTCCGTGCGCGCGGGCGGCCCGGCCATGATCAACCCGGCCTACGAGCTGCTGCCCCGGGGTGAGTAAGACTCCCGTCTAGTGCTCCTCGTTGTGGGAGACAAGCTCGTAGGCCGGGTTGATCATCACCGGCTGGCCGCCGCGAATGCCCGCGGAGCCGGTAAACCGGACGCGGGCGCCGCAGATCAGCCC
>DASWUW010000419.1:0-1759 GCA_036406335.1 Trebonia sp. | reverse complement strand
GGTTACCCGCCGCCCGGCTACCCGCCAGCCGGCTACCCGCCCAGCTCGCCCAGCCCGGCCGGCCGCCGGTACCCGTAGGGGCCGGCAATCTTACGGTCAGCTGACGCTTTACCCCATTCCCTGACCGGGACAACACAGTTCGAAATACCGTGTAACGGTGAGCAACGCCGATCAGCCGGGACGGATCGTCATCGTGGATGACGACCCGACGGTGGCCGACGTCGTCGGACGTTACCTAGTCCGCGACGGGCACACCGTGGAATGCGTGCACGACGGACACGAAGCGCTGCGGCTGATCGCCGCCCAGCCGCCCGACCTGGTGGTCCTCGACCTGATGCTGCCGGGCATCAACGGCCTCGAGATCTGCCGCCAGCTGCGCGAGCGCTGGCCGATTCCGGTAGTCATGCTGACCGCGCTGAGCGACGAGACCGACCGGCTGGCCGGCTTCGAGTACGGCGCCGACGACTACGTGACCAAGCCGTTCAGTCCGCGGGAACTGGCCATGCGGGTCCGCTCGGTGCTGCGCCGGGCCCGCGGTGCCGCCGCGGCCGGCCCGCCCGGTCTGGCCGCCCCGCCCGGCGAGCCCGGGTCCGGCGAACCGGGCCAGGGGGTCATCGCCGACCGCGACGTGCTCGTCGACCTGGCCGCGCACGAGGTGCGGATGGGCGGCCGGCTCGTCCAGCTGACCTCCCGCGAGTACGACCTGCTGGTCTTCCTGCTGCGTAACCCGAGGCAGGCGTTCACCCGGGAGCAGCTGCTGAGCGAGGTCTGGGGCTGGACCTTCGGCGACACCTCGACGGTCACCGTGCACGTCCGGCGGCTGCGGGAGAAACTGGAGGAGGACCCGACGATGCCCAGGAGGATCCTGACCGTGTGGGGCGTGGGTTACCGCTACGAACCGGGGCCGGCGTGAGCGCGGCCCTGACGGAGGTCATGCCGGGCGTCACGCTGACGGACCTGGAGCACGTCACCACGTGGATCGCCGGTGTCGCGATGCTCACCGCGGCGGCCGGGGTAGTCGGGCAGCGGCTGCTGGCCCGGCGGACGGTCGGACTCCAGGTCGCGCTGGCGGCCCTGGTCACGGTGATCACCGCGCTGGCCGGGGTCAGCGTGATCTCCTACTACTGCCTCACCCCGGGTGACCGGGAGGTCATGCTCGAGCTGATGGGCTTTGCCGGCCTCGCCGGGCTCGCGGTCGCGCTGGTCATCGGCCGGTCGGTCACCCGGGCGACCCGGCGGCTACTGGGGGCGGTGCGGGAGACCGGGGACAGCGGCATCTACACGCCGCCCGCGGTTCCGCTGCCGGCCGAGCTCACCGGGCTGTCCCAGGGGCTGGCCGAGGCGTACGACCGGCTCGGCCGGGCCCGGGCGCGCGAGCAGGCACTGGAGGCGAGCCGCCGCGAGCTGGTCGCCTGGGTCAGCCACGACCTGCGCACCCCGCTGGCCGGGCTGCGGGCGATGGCCGAGGCGCTCGAGGACCACGTAGTCACCGACCCGCGCGAGGTCGGCCGGTACCACTCGCAGATCCGGGAGGAGTCGGACCGGCTGGCCGGGATGATCGACGACCTCTTCCAGCTGTCCAAGATCCATGCCGGGGCGCTGCGCCTGTCGCCCCGGCTGGTCGGCCTGGAGAACCTGGTCGCCGAGGTGGCGGTGAGCGCCCAGCCGGTCGCGCGGGCGAAGGGGATCCGGCTCACCGGTGCGGTCGCCTCGGGCATGGCCGTCATGATCGACCCGGCGGAATTCGGCCGCGCGGTCA
>DASWUW010000418.1:0-1992 GCA_036406335.1 Trebonia sp. | reverse complement strand
GCCATGCGCTGGTGGCCCTATGCCCTGACGCACGGGATCAACCCGCTGTTCTCCGCCCAGATCGGGGCGCCGGGGGGCTACAACCTGGCCTGGGCGACCACCACCCCCTCCGTGGACCTGCTGTTCTGGCCGGTGACCGCGCTGTCCGGCGTGGTGACCTCGTTCAACCTGATGATATTGCTGCTGCCTCCGGCGTCGGCTCTGGCGGCCTTCGTGGTCGCGCGCCGGCTGACCGGCCGGTTCTGGGCGGCCCTGTTCAGCGGCGCCGTCTACGGCTTCACCCCGTTTGAGCTGGTGCATGAATGGCAGGGCGAGCCGAACCTCACGCTGACCGCGCTGCTTCCGGTCCTGGTCTACCTAGTGGTGCTCTGGTGGGACGGGACGCTCAAGTGGGCCGGGTTCGTCATCTGGTCGGCCCTCGTGATGGCGCTCGAGTTCTACACCTTCGACGAGGCGTTCGTCGACATGACCATGATGTGGGCGGGGGCCCTGCTGATCGGCCTGGCGGTCGCCGGGCCGGGCGCCCGGCGCAAGGTAGTCCGGCTGGCCGGGCTGTCCGCGGCCGCCTACGCCGGCGCCCTCTTGCTGGCCGCGCCGTACCTGGTCGAGGCACTGCACCAGTACCCGGCTAGCTTTACCCGGCAGCAGCCGGGTTTCTCGCTGCACCTCGCCCGGCTGATCCTGCCGTGGCCGGACAAGCTGTTCGGCCTGACCCCGCTGATTCACTACTCCGGCCGGCTGGGGCGGGCCGGCCTCGACGACTACGTCGGTATTCCCCTGCTGCTGATCCCGTTCGCGCTGATTGCCTGGGCCCGGTCGGACCGGCTCGCCCGGCTGCTGGGCCTGGCGCTGGTGTTCGTGCTGGCGCTCGCCGTGGGCCCGGTTCTGGTGTTCGGGAAGCGGGGCCTCGTCCATCTGCCGTGGGGCGGCTTGTGGAACCTGCCGGTCGCTCGCAGCGCTGAGCCCTCCCGGCTTATCCTCTTCGCCTACCTGGTGCTCGCGCTCGCCCTGGCGCTGTGGCTGGCGGTACCGGCCAGGAGCAGGCTGCTGCGGATCGCGCGCTGGGGTTTCGGGCTGCTCGCGGTCGCGGTAATGTTCGCGGACCTGCCCACCTCGTACGCGGCGGTGAACCCGATTCCGCTGGGCTTTAAGCCGCCCCCGGCCATGCGGGCGGCTAACCAGCTGCCGCCGTTTCTCACCGACGGCCTGTACCGGCACTACCTGCGACCGGGGGAGTCTGTCGTGGTGGTGACCTTCCGCGGCAACGCCGGCCTGCTGTTCCAGGCCGATACGGGTTTCTACTTCCGGATCGCGGGCGGCTTCATCAACGACTCGCTGACGCCCCGGCAAGATGCCCTTCCGGCTGCCGTCGGGAACCTGAGCCACCCGGACCACGCCCGGATCCAGGAGTTTGAAAGTTACCTGCGCACCTCCGGGATCGGCGCCATCTTGGTCGAGCAAGCCTGGGCTGAGCCGTGGATGAGTATTTTCGGCCGTCTTGGCCTGCACGGGACGTCAGCGGGCGGCGTTACCGTCTATCCCGTCAGCCGGCCGCACTGAGGCCGCCGGCCGCCGGCGAGCGGCCCGGCGCCCGTCTATCCCGGGCCGGGCCGCAGGGGCTGGTCGCGTTCGCGCTTTACCTGGCGGTCTTTATCCTCGCGGCCGGGATGCCGCTGGCCCGCCACCTGAACGTGCCGGACCTCAGGCAGTACTGGACCGACGTGCAGTTCTATACCTGGTCTCTGGGCTGGTGGCCCTTCGCGGTGTCGCACGGGATCAACCCGCTGTTTTCCCGCCAGATCGGGGCGCCGCAGGGCTACGATCTGGCCTGGGCGAGTACCGCCCCCGCCGTGGACCTGGCCCTGTGGCCGGTCACGGCCGCGTTCGGCGTGGTGGCGGCGTACAACATCATGCTGCTGCTGGTCCCGCCGGTCTCGGCCTGGGCCGCGTTCGTCGCCGCGCGCCGGCTAACCGGCCGGTTCTGGCCGGCCC
>DASWUW010000417.1:0-3433 GCA_036406335.1 Trebonia sp. | reverse complement strand
ACCTCTTCGAGGTAATCCTGCGATCTGCGCGCATCGCCCGATTTGACCGGCCCAAGCGGCCGATCAGTGGATATGGTCATTGGTGCTGCCCTTGTTTCAAGAGACCAGTCTGCTCTTCGAGGTTTGGAGTCTAGGGGATGCGCAGCCAAAGTCCCGGTTTAGCCGCGACACTTAACCCCGCGGGGTGAATCTACCAACAAATTTCAGTCTGCCGAGCCGTATTTGCACTTGACGGCACGCGGACACTCTAATCTAGCGGCTAATCTGCGGCATGCTCTTGTAATGAGCTTCAATCACCGGGGCCGCTTCGCCTGCCTGGTGGACAGAAAGGGATATCGTGCGCAAAATCTATAAGCGCGGAACAATTCTTGGAGCGCTGGCTGGAACCATGCTGCTGGCCGCCACCCAGGGCGCGAGCGCCGCGACGGAGACCCCGGAGGGCATCGGCATCCAGGCAACCGGCACGCTGCTGACGGTCGCCCCCACACCGGTCGCCGACCTTGCCACCCCCGCCCCGGCTAGCGTCGCGACGGTCAACGCGGGTCTGGTCACCGCCACCGCCGTCACCGCCCACATCAACGGCAACAGGACCACGGCGGGGGTGGCGAGCCTCACCGCCCTCGCGGGGACCGGCATCTCGGCCGGGGCGCTCAGCTCGACTTGCACCGCGAACGCTAACGGTTCCTTTACCGAGGCCTCGAACACCGCGACGGTCGCCGTCCTCGGGGTCACCATTCCGGTGAACCCGGCGCCGAACACGACCGTGACAATCCCCCTCGTCGGGTCGATTATCCTCAACCAGCAGATAGCCGGGCCGGTCGCCGGATCGGTGACGGTCAACGCTCTGGTGATCAACGCCACCATCCTGGGCGAGACCGTCACCGTCGCATCCTCGACCTGCGGCCCGTACGTCGCTGGTGCGCCCATCGCGGGCGGCAAGGGTCTGGCCCTCGGCGGCGGAGTGGTCGCCGCGGCCGGCGCGGGTGTCGTCGCCGTCAAGCTGAACCGTCGCCGCCGGCCGAACGGCGCGTGACTGCCGGGCATGGTGGCGGGGCGCTTGCCGTCCCGCCACCACGCTCCAGGGGCCGCCGGCGGGCACCCCGGAAGCTGGACGCGCTCGCGGTCGCGCGGCTCGCGGCTATCGCCTGCCTGGCGGCCGGCGCCGGCTTCCTGCTGTACACGGCATACCGGATCTGGGACCCGGGAGCGCATAACGCCCAGCGCCTGATGACGGCAAAGCTGCACCAGGAGTGGACCCGGGAGCCGGCCGGCCCTCCCCCGCCCATCACGCTGCAGGCCGGCCAGCCGTTCGCCACCATCCGGATCCCGGCGTTCGGGGCGAGCTGGCAGTTCTCCATCGTCGAGGGCACGACGCTACAGCAGCTGGCCACCGGCCCCGGCCACGTGACGGGAACGGCGCTGCCGGGAACACCGGGCAACTTCGCCGTCGCGGCCCACGACATCACCGCCGGCAACCCGTTCCTGCACCTGGGCAGTCTGCGCAGCGGTGACGCGGTCATCATCCAGGACGCAGACGGCACGTACCAGTACGCGGTCACGTCCGAAAAGGTCGTGCACTACACCGATACCGCGGTGATCTACCCGGTGCCCGGCCGCCCGGCCGTGCCGCCGACGAAGCAGTACCTCACGCTGATCACCTGCACGCCGGTCACGCTGGACTTCACGCCCTGGCGCATCGTGGTCAGCGGCAAGCTCGTAAAGTCCACCCTCAAGTAGGGACCGGGAGCGGCCAGCCAGGCATCGCCCGGCGCCGGGCCCGGTCAGCCGGGCGGCCCGTCGGCGTCCAGCGTGATGTCGGAGCCGAATGCGTCGTAGTAGGCCTCGTAGATCAGGTCGGATTCGCGGGCCCGCTGGTGGCGCAGGCCGGACAGCACCGAGGACAGCCGCTGGCGCAGGTCGGCGAAGTCGGCTGGCGCGTCACCGGGCTCGTCCAGCTCGTCGCGCAGCGACGTGATGACGTCTTGCAGCTGACGGTAGTGCAGCCGCAGGCCGCGGACCCGGTTCCGCAGCCAGGGCTGGCTGCGGGCGATGTCGGACAGCAGGCTGTCGGGCCGGTCGGCGTTGCCGGCCTCGCTGGCGATGGTCTCGGCGAGTACGTCTAGCGCGGCGCGAACGCCGGTGCGCCAGGCTTGCTCCCGGCGGGGGGCGGCCGAGGCCAAGGCAGTCTCAAGGTGCTGCATGGCCAGCAAGGTGCGGTCCTGGTCGTCCTGCCGCTGCTGCTTACGCGCCCGAAAGCCCGGACCTGGCTCCTCAGCCGCCATTGCCGTTCCCGTCACCCGACGCCGGCCCGGCGTTCCCGCCGGGCGCGGCCAGTGCCCGCAGCACAGCCAGCTCTTGCTGCAGGTGCCGGGTCTCCTCAAGGAGCAGCAGGACGCGGCGGATGCCGGCGAGGTTGAGCCCGTCGGCGGTCAGCGCGCAGATCTCCTGGAGCCGGTCCAGGTCGTTCCGGCTGTAGCGGCGGGTGCCGCCGGCGCTCCGCAACGGGTCCAGGAGGCCCTCGCGCTCGTAGATCCGCAGCGTTTGCGGGTGCAGGCCAGCCAGCTCGGCGGCCACGGAGATGCTGAACAGGCCGCGGTCCGTATCCCCCCAGCCGCTGTTCACCACGGCCGTTCCCGCACGTCACTCAGGTAGCGGGCGGCCAACCCGGCTAGGAGCAGCCGCTGGGCGCGCTCGTCACGGGCCGCACCGCGGCCGGGCGGCGGGCCCGACGGTTCCACCCGGACCGGGCCTGCCCACAGGACCGCGCCGGGTTCCGCGGACACCGGAGCCGGGGGCGGTCCTGACGGGGACAGCACGGTCACCCGGACCGCCGTCCCGGCCGGGGGCCGCGGGATGCGGGGCCCCGGTTCCGGCACCCGGGCGCCCTGGTCGTAGGCGGCACGGTGGCCGGGATCGCTGAGCAGCTCGTACGCGCCGGCCAGGGCGCGGAACCGGGCGGGCGCACCGGCGTCCCCGGGCCGGGCATCCGGGTGCTGGACCCGCGCTCGCCGGCGCCAGGCCCGGGTGATCTCGGCAGGCGTGGCCTGGCGCGCCACGCCGAGCAGCTGGTAAGGATCCGGTTCCAGCGGGCCGTTTTCGGGCCTGGCCATGAGATTCCCTTCCCTGCTCTCTTGTCGGCATTAAGGCGGTCTCTTTTCGGCATCAAGGCGGTCACCGACACTATCTCCAGTATGCGCCAGGAGAAAACCTGAGTCGAGTCTTGCTAGGTAATTAGCTGAGTGCTATACCAATGCTGTGCGCGGCAGAGACGCGCACAGCAGGGGAACCGACAGGCAAGGAGGCTTGCGATCATGCTCATGCGTACCGATCCGTTCCGCGAGCTGGACCGGCTGACCCAGCAGGTGCTCGGCACCGCTGCCCGGCCGGCGGCGATGCCGATGGACGCCTACCGCAAGGGCGACGACTTCTACAT
>DASWUW010000416.1:0-4538 GCA_036406335.1 Trebonia sp. | reverse complement strand
GTGTTGACGAACGGGTAGCTGCCGTAGTACCAGCTGTACGCGTTGGTCAGGGTGAAGTCGGTCTGCTTGGTGCCGTTGACGTACAGCGACAGCGGCGCGGTGTAGACCGACCCGTCCGAGCTGTCCGGGATGCTGTAGCGGAAGTCGATGGAGTTGGTGGCCACCGGCGTGGTGAAGGTGACGTACTTGCCCGAGCCCTGCAGGGTCACGGCCTTGCGTCCCGATGCCTCGTCGGCGAGCTGGCCCTGGGTGTAACTGGGGCCGATGACGGTTCCGTTGGTGGCGGAACTCTCCGCCTGGACTTCGGCGTAGGGCAGCTTCGCCCCGGTCCCGCCGGTCACCGCGGCCGGCGCGGCTGCCTGCTGAACCGATGCCGACGCGGGCGGGGCCGCTGTCGCCGCGAAGCCCGCGGCACCGAGTGATACGGCGCTGACGCCCATGACCAGCATGCGCCTCAGCCTGTGGACAGAGTGGAACACCTTTGCTCCTCTCGACGCGTAGCGCCGGGCCTAGTCCAGCGGCGCTTCGGACTTGACGCTAAACATCTCGGCATCCTATTGCAAGATGTCGACGATATTTAGGCTAAGTATTACGGATCAAGGCAAGGAGATAATAAGTGACGGGCGAGAATGAGCAGCTCAGCGGCTTACCGTTGACTTTTGGCCGCGTCACCGACGAAGCCGGCAAGCTCACGCGCTGATCTGCGATATTTTGCTACAGCAGGGCGCTATTTCTTGCTGCAAGATATCAATTATTTTCTGCAAGTTTTTGCAAGCGGTTGACGGGCGTCAGCCGGCCGCCGCTGCGCGGGCCGGCCGCGCCGGGCCGGGGTCCCGGTCCATGATCGCGTGGAGGATGTCCTGCGTACTAACGTTCGTTAGTATTTCTAACGAACGTCAGCCGAGGTCGACGGGAGTGTCATGAACGACGCCGCTGCCTGGGAGCTCGATCAGGCGCCGACCCCGTCGCCGGGGGCTACCGGCTCAACGGGACGAAGATGTTCATCACCAACGCCGGGATCGCCGACGTCTTCGTGGTCGCGGCCCGGACCGCGCCGGACGGGCGCCGCGGGATCACCACCTTCATCGTGGAGGCGGGCAACCCCGGCTTGTCCTTCGGGCGGCCGCTGCGGAAGATGGGCTGGCATGCCTCCGACACCCGGGAGGTCATCCTGGACAACTGCGAGGTGACCGGGGACGCGGTGCTCGGCCAGCTGAACCGCGGCTTCCACCAGATCATGGCGGCCTTCCAGCTGGAACGGCTCAACCTGGCCGGAATGGGTCTCGGCCACGCCGCGGAGTGCCTGGCCGCCGCCACGGACTATGCCCGGGCCCGCCAGGTGTTCGGCGCGCCGCTGATCAGCCTGCAGACCATGCGGCACCGGCTGGCCGCGCTGTCGGTCGAGCTCGAGGCGGCCCAGCTGCTGACCTACCGGGCCGCGGCGCGGCTCGACGCCCGGCACCCGGATGCCGCCGCGTCGGTGGCCAAGGCCAAGTACCACGCGGCGATCGCCGCCAACCGGATCGTCGACGAGTGCGTGCAGGTGTTCGGCGGGAGCGGGTTCCTGGACGAGACCCCGGTGGCCCGGCACTACCGCGACGCGCGCATCCTGCGCATCGGCGGCGGTACGGACGAGATCCAGCTCGAGATCCTGGCCAAGGGGCTCACCGGACCGGAAAACTAGAGAGGTAGCCAATGGCGGACAACCTGTCTCAGCTGCTTGCCGCCCCGCTGCAGCCGCTGCGCGAGCAATGGCGCTCCGCGGCCCAGGCCGGGCGGCTGCGCACCGCCCGCGCCTTGCACGAGCAGAACCCGGACGCCTACTGGACCTGGGTGGCGGAGCAGCAGCGCTGGCGGCGGCCCTGGACCACGGTGCGCACGGGCGAGCTCGGCGATTTCCGCTACTTCGACGGCGGCCTGATCAACGTCGCCGACAACTGCCTCGACCGGTGGGCGGAAGACCCGCGGACCGCCGGGCGCCCCGCGGTGATCTGGGAGGGAGAACCCGGCGACAGCAGGACCGTCAGCTACGCTGAGCTGTCCCAGGAGGCGAGCCGGCTCGCGGGCGCGCTGACCTCGCTCGGGGTGGGCCGCGGGGACGTGGTCGCGATCTACCTGCCCAACTCGGTGGAGGCGTTCGCCGCGGTGCACGCCTGCAACCGCATCGGGGCGATTTACACGATCCTCTTCGCCGGCTTCGGACCCGACGCGGTCCTCGCCCGGCTCGAGGCGTCGCGGGCCAAGGTCGTCCTGGTGCTCGACGCGTCCTACCGTCGCGGCAAACTGGTGCCGCTGCTGGAGACGCTGCGGACAGCGCGGAGCAAGGCGAGCACGGTCGAGCACACCGTCGTCGTCGACCGGACCGGCCGCGGGCTGCCGCTCGAACCCGGGGAACTCTCCTACCGCGAGGCGCTGCGGCTTGTTCCCGAGGGAGTGCCGGCGGTTCCGCTGGAGGCCAACGACGCGGCGTTCCTGATCTTCACCAGCGGGACCGAGGCCCGGCCGAAGGGCGTGGTGCACAGCGTGGCCGGGTTTCTGCTCGGCACCTGGGCCAACGTGCTGTGGCAGGTCAACCCGGAACCAGACGACGTGTACTGGGTGGCGGCCGACGTGGGCTGGCTGACCTTCCCCATCCAGGCGGTCGTCGGCGGCCTCGCCCACGGGATGACGATCGCCTGCTTCGAGGGGGCGATGGACACCCCGAGCAGCGCCCGCTTCTACCAGATCTGCGAGAAGCACCAGGTAACCAAGGTGCTGGGCGCGCCGACACTGCTGCGCATGCTGCGCAAGTACGGCGACGACCTGGCCGCCGCCCACCCGCTGCCGCGGCTGCGGCTGGTCACCGTGCAGGGCGAGCCGCTCGACGGCGAGACCTTCGGCTGGGCCGGGGCGCACCTCGGCGGCGGGGTACCGGTGATCAACGCCTACGGCCAGACCGAGACCGGTTCTACCTGGGCCCTCCCGGTGGCCGGGGTAGAGGCGCTCAAGCCGGGCTCCACCGGCACGGCGGTGCCCGGGCACGTGTACGCGGTCGTCGACGACCGCGGCGCCCCCGTCCCCCCGGGCACCAAGGGCAACCTGGTCATCCGGCAGCCGTTCCCGACCCTGGCCCGCACGGTATGGGACAGTCCGGAGCGCTACCAGTCCGCCTACTTCTCCCGCTTCCCCGGCGCGTACTGCACCAACGACGAGGCGGTAGTCGACCACGACGGGCACCTGTGGGTGCTCGGCCGGTCCGACGACGTGATCAACGTGGCCGCGCACCGCATCTCCACCCTGGAGATCGAGGCCATCGCCACCGCCCACCCGCAGGTCGCCGAGGCGGCGGTGGTGGGCGTGGCCGACCCGACCAAGGGGACGGTGCCGGTGGCGTTCCTCACCCTGCTCGACGGGGCCGACCCGGGCGAGGTCACCCGTCAGGTCTCCGAAGAGGTGGCGTCCCAGCTTGGCGGTTACGCGCGGCTGGACAAGGTCATGCTGACCGCCGCGCTGCCCAAGACCCGCACCGGCAAGATTATGCGGCGGCTGCTGCGCGACGTGGTCGAACACGGTGCGCCGCAGGGCGACGTGAGCGCCCTGGAGGACCAGTCCGGGCTGGCCGCGGTGCAGGACGCCGTCCGTGGCGCCACGCTCAGCGGGCCGGGGTGACGCCGGCGGCGGGCAGGTGGTTCGAACGGCCGGAGCCGGGCCTGCGGGTGCAGCACGCGGCTTGATACGGAGGATGCGGTGTTCGTCGCCGGCACCCCAGCTGCCGTACTGTTGTGCGTGTGCGCCCTGAGCATGCGTGGAATATCGGATGGCGCTGGATCGTCCTGCTGACCGGCGTTGTCGTGCTGTGTTGCCTGCCGGTACTGGCCAGCGCGATCCCGGTGACCACGGCCAGTCTCACGCCCCGACAGCTCGAGGACCGCGTCCTCGGCTCGCAAAGCCTGTCGTTTTCCGGTTACGCCGAAAGCAACGCGACCTTCGGCCTCCCGTCGCTCCCCGCCTTCTCCACCGTCGCATCGCTGCTTGACGGGGTGACCCGGATGCGGGTCTGGCAGGCCAGACCGGACCACTGGCGGGTGGACACACTCTCCGACACCGGCGAGGACGACACCTACCAGGTCGGCGACAACACCTTCATCTGGGACTCGGGCGAGCAGCTGCTCACCGGGATCTACGGCGCTCAGCACATCCGGCTGCCCAGAGCCGCCGACCTCACGCCGCCCGCCCTGGCCATCCGGATGATCAACGGGGCCGGACCAGAAGCGAAGCTGAGCCTGTTGCCGGCCCGGCGGGTGGCGGGACAGAGCGCGGCGGGGCTGGCGATCAAGGTCGCGAACCCGCAGTCCACCATCGCGCAGGCCGACATCTGGGCGTCCCCCGGCACCGGGCTGCCGCTACTGGTGGAGGTGTTCGGCCGAGACTCGACGCGGCCGACGCTGGAAACACAGTTCCTCCAGGCTGGCCTCTGGACACCGGACCGTGCTGTGCTGACCCCGCAGCATTCCGAGGGCACCGGGTTCACCACCACCACCCCCGGGGACTTTGCCGGG
>DASWUW010000415.1:0-4014 GCA_036406335.1 Trebonia sp. | reverse complement strand
CCGCGCCGGGGCTGAAGTCGTTCGTGGTGCCGATCACCGTCGCCCTGCTGACCATACTGTTCGCGGGCCAGCAGTTCGGAACAAAGGCCATCGGGCGTCTGTTCGGACCCGCCATGGTGGCGTGGTTCGCCCTCCTGACGGTGTCCGGTCTGGCCAAGATCATCGGGAATCCGGTGATCCTGAAGGCGCTATCGCCCAGCTACGGGTTCATGTTTTTCCTTGACCACCCCCTGGTCGGTTTCCTGGCCCTCGCCGCGGTCGTGCTGGTTGTCACCGGTTCCGAGGCGCTGTACGCCGACCTGGGCCACTTCAGCCGACGATCGATCACCCGGGCGTGGGCGTTCGTGGTTTTCCCCGCGCTGATCGTCAACTACCTGGGCCAGGGAGCGCTGATCCTCCGTTCGCCTAAAGAGACCGGGAACCCCTTCTTCGGGCTGTTTCCCCACTGGGCGCAGGTGCCGATGGTCGTGGTCGCGGTGGCCGCGACCATGATCGCGTCGCAGGCGGTGATCACCGGGGCGTTCTCGGTGACCCGGCAGGCGGTGCAGCTGGGGTTCCTGCCCCAGCTCAGGATCCGGCACACGTCGGGATCGGAGGGGCAGATTTACGTTCCGGCCGTGAATTGGCTGCTCTACATCGCCGTGGTCGGCCTCGTGATCGGGTTCGGGTCCGCCGCTGCCCTCGCGTCCGCTTACGGCATCGCGGTCACCGGAACCTTCGCGGCGACCACCATCCTCTTTTTCGTCGTCGTGCGACTGCTCTGGAAAAAGCCGCTGTGGATCGTCGTGCCGGGCGCGATTGCCTTTATCACCGTGGACCTCGCGTTCTTCTCGGCGAACCTGACCAAGGTCGTGTCAGGCGGCTGGTTCCCGCTAGCGACCGGGCTGATCATCTTCACGCTTCTCTCGACCTGGCAACGCGGACGGGTACTCGTCACGGCCAGGCGCTCCGAGGCCGAGGGGCACCTCCGCGACTTCATCGAGGAGGTTCAGCGCATGGACCCGCCGCTGCAGCGGGTGCCCGGGACGGCGGTCTTCCTGTCGGCGGGCAAGGCGACGACGCCGCTGGCGCTGCGGGCCAACGTCGATTACAACCACGTGCTGCACGAAAGCGTCGTCATCGTCTTGGTCGAGACCGAGACCGTGCCGCACGTGGACCGCGCCGAACGCGTAGCGGTCGATGACCTCGGCTACGCCGATGACGGCATCTTTTACCTGACGATGCGCTACGGCTTCCAGGACGACCACAACGTGCCGGCGGCGCTGCGGGAGGCCGCCGCTCAGGACCTCCCGGTGAAGATCGATGCCGAGAAGGCAACCTATTTCGTCTCCGAGATCACCATCGTACTAGGGGACGATCCTGGCATGCGCAGGTGGCGTAAAAGGCTCTTCCTCTTGCTCTCGCGCACGTCAAAGAGCCCGGTCCATTTCTTCGGCTTGCCCGAGCGTCGCATCGTTACCATGGGTTACCACATTGAGCTTTAAAGAGTCGCAGGACCAGCCAGTGAGCCTTTTCCCTCCTGGTTATGCGGCGTGGATTTCCAAGGCGTGGATGGCTTTGGCGAGCTGTCCGGCGCGCCAGGGGCAGCAGCGGAGCTTCCGGAGAATCCGCCAGCTCTTGAGCAGGGCGTTCACCCTTTCGCCGGGAGCCCGGAGCTTCGGGTGGGTGCGGTTCGCTTCTTTCTGGGATTCCAGCTTGTTCTTCCCCGGTACGGGATCTTCGCGTGCGTGCCGCCCTGATATCCCTTGTCGGCCAGGGTGACCAGGCCCGCGGCCTCGAGCACGGCCAGGACGCCCCAGGTCCACTCGGCCTTCTTGTGGTGGACCGAGCCGGGCAGCGGATCAGGTGCCACCCCGGGTTGCCGGGGGGCGGCCTCGTTGAAGTCCAGGTGCTAGCGCCAGGGGTGCCCGTTGACCTGGCGAGGGCGGTCACGCGGCGGTTCTCGTCCCAGGCTGCGAGGATGTCACCGGAAAAGTCTTCGACAACCTGATCGCCCAGACAAGTAGCGGGCCTGCGACCTGCGGGTCCAGCGGCTCGGTGAGCTGGTCGAACGCCCACTGGTCGGTCAGCTGGCCGAGGGTTTTCCTGGCGTGATCGCGGTTCACGCCGTCTTTGACGCGCCAGGCCGCGTAGTCTCGCCACTCGGACTGGGTGCAGGCGGCGAGGCTGGCGATGCCGTGTTCGTGCAGCCAGCGGGCCAACTGCTGCTGGGCGCACGACTGGGCCAGCCGGGAGAACACCAAGCGCTCTTAAGAGCTGTACGCGCGCTACGTGATCCCGCACTTCAGGAAGTACAACGAGCCGCGGCAGAACTCCTACCAGTGGGTGACCAGCACCAGGCCGAACTCACCGAAAGCGCAAGGACGCCGCACAGGCCATGTTCGGCAAGCACGAGGCAGAATGGTCGCAGCGCGGCGAACGAGCGGCGCGTCCCGAGCAGGGCACGGAGCCCGCGTCCGGGTGATCGGCTAGGAGGACACGGTGGAACCGAGCCAGACGGGTCCCGGCCGGGTGAGCTTCAGCTTCGACGGCACCCCGCTCGAGGCGCCGCGCGGCATGACTGTCGGCGGCGCGCTGCTGGCCAACGGGATCGTGTCCTGGCACCGGACCCGGGTCGGCGGCCGGCCGCGCGGCATCTTCTGCGGCACCGGGACCTGCTTCGACTGCCTGGTGGACGTCGGTGGCCGGCAGGCCGTCCGGGCCTGCCTGGTCCTGGTCGGGGACGGCAACGAGGTGCACACCAGCCGGTCGCGGAGAGCCGCGGGTTGAGCGGCGTCATCGACGTGGCCGTAGTCGGGGCCGGCCCCGCAGGCCTGGCCGCCGCCCTGGCCGCCGGCACCCGGGGCTGCGAGGTTACCCTGATCGACACCGGGAGCGGGCCCGGCGGGCAGATCTACCGCCCGGGGATGCTGCTCCCCGGGCGCGCCCGGCCCCGCGGTGCGGCCGCGGAACAGCTGCCGCCCGGCCTCGCCCGCATCCGGCAGACCAGGCAGGTCCGTCATCTCGCGGCCACCTCCGTCGGGCGGGCCGAACGGGGCCAGGACGGCGTGATAACCCTGTGGGTAGGCGGCCCGGAAGGGGGCGCCGAGACCACGGTCCAGGTCCGGGCGGTGGTGCTGGCGACCGGGGCGGCCGAGATCGTCCTGCCGTTCCCCGGCTGGGACCTGCCCGGCGTAACCACCGCAGGCGCGGCTCAGGCGCTGCTGAAGAGCCAGGGCGTGACCGTGGGCCGGCGGGTGCTGGTCGGCGGATCCGGGCCGCTGCTGCTCCCCGTCGCGGCCAGCCTCGCCCAGGCCGGGGTGCGAGTGGTCGCGGTGCTCGAGGCGACGCCCGCACCCCCGGCCCCGGCGGCCGGGCCGTCCGCATTCCCCGGAGTACCGTCGGAGGCCGCCGCCGCACTTGCCCGCCACGATGTGCCGGTGCTCACCGGTCACGCGGTGGTTGCCTGCCAGGGCAGCGACCGGGTCGAGCGGGCCGTGATCGCCCGGCTGGACCAGCACTGGCGGCCGCTGCCCGGCTCGCGGCGCGAGGAAACCGTGGACGCCGTGCACCTGAGCTTCGGCCTCTCCCCCGCGCTGGAACTGCCCCGCTCGCTGGGCTGCGCCGAGGTGCAGCACCCGTCGCGGCCGACCGCCGCCGTGGCCTGCGACGCCGACCTGGCAACCTCGGTGCCCGGGGTATTCGCCGCCGGCGAAGTGACCGGGATCGGCGGCGCCGAGGTAGCCGAGCTCGAGGGGTACCTGGCGGGCACGTCAGCCGCGCGCTACCTGGGCCGGATGGACCCGGCCGGGTCTACCGCGCGGACCCGGGATCTGCGGGTCCGGCTGGAGGATGCCCGCCGGCTCGCGGCGCGGCTCGACGAGGCCTACCCGCTGCAGCCCGGCTGGCTCGAGTGGCCCGATGCCACCACGGTCATCTGCCGCTGCGAGGAAATCCCCTGGCCCGCCATCAGCGCCGCCATGGCGGGCGGCGCGCGGGACGTGCGAGCGGTCGCGGAGGCGACCCGCTGCGGCA
>DASWUW010000414.1:0-4242 GCA_036406335.1 Trebonia sp. | reverse complement strand
CGACGTATTGGTACAGACCAAATAGTTGCCGGTATCAGCACGGACTCAGCACGGGGTCCGGAAACGACGGGAAATAATCGGTACGATTCGGACAAACAACACAGGCGGCGGGGTTCTCCGCTCGCCCTTGGACCGGCCCGCTATGGATCCGAAGCCCTAGTAAAACCGCAGCTCAGCGGCCCAAATCACCCCTTGAGCAGCTGCCGGGCCATGACGACCCGCTGGATCTGGTTGGTGCCCTCGTAGATCTGGGTGATCTTGGCGTCGCGCATCATGCGCTCGACCGGGAAGTCCTGGGTGAAGCCGTAGCCGCCGAGGAGCTGGACGGCGTCGGTGGTGACGGACATGGCGACATCGGAGGCGAGGCACTTGGCCGCGGAGGAGACGAAGGTCAGGCTGGGGATCTTCTCCCCTTGCATGCCTCGCTCGGACAGGGCGGCGGCGTGGTAGGTGAGCTGGCGGGCGCCTTCCAGCTTCATCGCCATGTCGGCCAGCATGAACTGCAGGCCCTGGAAGTCTGCGATGGGATGCCCGAACTGCCTGCGCTCCTTCACGTAGCCGACCGCGTAGTCCAGTGCTCCCTGGGCGATGCCGAGGGCCTGGGCGGCGATGGTGATCCGGGTGTGGTCCAGGGTGGCCAGCGCGGTCTTGAAACCGGTGCCCTCCTCGCCGACGATGCGGTCGGCCGGGATCCGGGTGTCCTCCAGGATCACCGTGCGGGTGGGCGACCCCTTGATGCCGAGCTTCTTCTCCTTGGCGCCGAAGCTGACCCCGGGGTCGGACTTTTCCACCACGAAGGCCGAAATGCCGCGGGCGCCGCGGCCCGGCTCGGTCACCGCCATCACCGTGTAGAACTGCGACACCCCGGCGTTGGTGATCCACATCTTGGTGCCGTTCAGTACCCACTCGTCGCCGTCGCGGACCGCGCGGGTCTTCATCCCGGCCGCGTCCGATCCCGCGTCCGCCTCGGACAGCGCGTAGGAGAACATGGCCTCCCCGCGGGCGACCGGCGGCAGGTACTTCCGCTTGAGGTCCTCCGACGCGGACAGCAGCAGGGGCACGGTGCCGAGCTTGTTGACCGCCGGGATCAGCGAGGAGGACGCGCAGACGCGGGCCACCTCTTCGATGATGATCACGGCGGCGAGCGCGTCCGCGCCTTCGCCGCCGTAGCTCTCGGGGATGTGCGCGGCGTGCAGCTGCGCGCTGGTCAGCGCGTCCAGCGCCTCCTGCGGGAACCGGCTGCTGGCGTCGACGTCCGCGGCGGCCGGGGCGATCTTGGCTTCCGCCAGCTCGCGGACTGTCTGCCGCAGCAGCTGGTGCTCTTCCGACGGCGCGTAGCCGGGCTCGGTCATGTCACTCATCGCTTCTCCGCTCTCCTGCTTTCAGTCAGACGTTACGCCGGTACTGGCCGCCGACCTCGAAGAAGGCCTCGGTGACCTGCTGCAGGCTGCACACCCGGGCCGCCTCCATCAGCACGGCGAACACGTTGCCGCCGGCGCGGGCGGTGTCCTGCAGCGCCTGCAGCGCGGCGCGGGCCTCGACGGTGTGCTCCGCCTGGAACCTGTGCACCCGCTCCAGCTGGGACTTCTTCTCTTCCTCGGTGGCCCGGGCCAGCAGGACCGCGGTTCCTGCTTGGCCGGGATGGGGGTTGCGGAAGGTGTTCACCCCGATGACCGGCAGCGTGCCGTCGTGCTTGCCCCGCTCGTAGAGCATGGACTCGTCCTGGATCCGGCCGCGCTGGTAGCCGGTCTCCATCGCGCCGAGCACGCCGCCGCGCTCGCTGATCGACTCGAACTCCTTGAGGACGGCCTCTTCCACCAGTTCGGTCAGCTCCTCGACGATGAACGAGCCCTGCAGCGGGTTCTCGTTGACCGCCAGGCCCCACTCGCGGCCGATGATCATCTGGATCGCCAGGGCGCGGCGCACCGACTCTTCCGACGGGGTGGTGACCGCCTCGTCGTAGGCGTTGGTGTGCAGGCTGTTGGCGTTGTCGTAGATGGCGCACAGCGCCTGCAGGGTGGTCCGGATGTCGTTGAACGCCATCTCCTGCGCGTGCAGCGACCGGCCGGAGGTCTGCACGTGGTACTTGAGCTTCTGCGACCGCTCCCCCGCGCCGTACCGGTCCCGCATCGCGACCGCCCAGATCCGCCGGGCGACCCGGCCGAGCACGGTGTACTCCGGGTCCATGCCGTTGGAGAAGAAGAACGACAGGTTGGGGGCGAAGTCGTCGATCTTCATGCCCCGGGCGAGGTAGCTCTCCACGTAGGTGAACCCGTTGGCCAGGGTAAACGCGAGCTGGCTGACCGGGTTAGCGCCCGCCTCGGCGATGTGATAGCCGGAGATCGAGACCGAGTAGAAGTTCCGCACCTGGTTGGCGATGAACCACTCCTGGATGTCGCCCATCATCCGCAGGCTGAACTCGGTGGAGAAGATGCAGGTGTTCTGGCCCTGGTCCTCTTTCAGGATGTCGGCCTGCACCGTGCCGCGCACGGTGGCCAGCGCCCGGGCCCGGACCGCCGCGGCCTCGTCGCCGGACGGCGCCCGGCCGCGGGCGGCCGCGAACGCCGCCAGCTGCTGGTCGATCGCGGTGTTGAGGAAGAAGGCGAGGATGGTCGGCGCGGGACCGTTGATCGTCATCGACACCGAGGTGGTGGGCGAGACCAGGTCGAACCCGTCGAACAGGACCTTCATGTCCTCGACGGTGGCGATCGAGACCCCGGACGTGCCGACCTTGCCGTAGACGTCGGGTGACTCCCCCGGGTCGCGGCCGTACAGGGTGACCGAGTCGAACGCGGTGGACAGCCGGGTGGCCGGGCTGCCCTCCGAGACCAGCTTGAACCGCCGGTTGGTGCGGAACGCGTCGCCTTCCCCGGCGAACATCCGCGCCGGGTCCTCGCCCTCCCGCTTGAACGGGAACACCCCGGCGGTGAACGGGAAGTACCCGGGCAGGTTCTCCGAGCGCAGGAACCGCAGCAGCTCGCCGTGATCGGTGAACCGCGGCAGCGCCACCCGCGGGATCCGGCTGCCGGACAGCGACTCGCGGGTCAGCGCGGTGCGCAGCTCGCGGTCCCGGACCTTGACGACCTGCTCGTCCCCGGCGTAGGACTCGGCCACGGCGGGCCACTTCTCCAGCAGCGCGGCGCTGTCGGCGGCGACTGCGCGGCGGGCCCGGCCGAGCAAGGCCGTCACGACGGGCACGGCGCCGGCGGCGTCCCGTTCGGCGTCGTCTTGCAGTTCCGCCTGGACGGCGGCGAGCTCCTGCACCCGGCGCACGGCCGCGCTCTGGCTGGCGGTCTGCTCGTGGTAGCCGCGGACGGAAGCGGCGATCTCGGCCAGGTAGGCCGTGCGGGCGGGCGGGATGATCGAGGTCGCGCTGGTTGACGCGCGGCCGGGTACGGCGGGCAGCACGCCCTCGGCCAGCTGCAGGCCGCGGGTGGCCAGCAGGCCGGCCAGATGGTGGTAGAGGGCGGTGACCCCGTCGTCGTTGAACGTCGCGGCGCTGGTGCCGAAGACCGGCATGTCACCCGGGCTGAGGTCGAACGCGGCCCGGTTGCGGATCAGCTGCCGGGACACGTCGCGCATCGCGTCGGCGCCGCCGCGCCGCTCGAACTTGTTCACCGCGACCACGTCGGCGAAGTCGAGCATGTCGATCTTCTCCAGCTGGGAGGCGGCGCCGAACTCGGGCGTCATCACGTACAGCGACACGTCGGCCAGGTCGGTCACCCCGGCGTCACCCTGCCCGATGCCCGGCGTCTCGACGATCACCAGGTCGTAGCCGGCCGCCTGGCACGCGGCGATGATGTCCCCGATGCCGTCCGGCAGCTCGCGCCCGCCCCGGGTGGCCAGCGAGCGGAAGAAGACGTGCTGGCCGTCGAGGGCGTTCATCCGGATGCGGTCGCCCAGCAGCGCCCCGCCGCCCCGGCGGCGGGTCGGGTCGACCGCCAGCACCGCGATGCGCAGCTTGTCCTGCTGGTCGGCGCGGAACCGGCGGACGAGTTCGTCGGTGAGCGAGGACTTGCCCGAGCCGCCGGTGCCGGTGATGCCGAGCACCGGCACGCGGCGGCCGGCCGCCGCCGCGGTGATCGCCTGGCGGGCGGGCTCGGCCAGCCGCCCCGCCTGCAGGCAGGTGATCGCCCGGGCCAGCGCCGGCCGGTCGCCGGACAGCACCGCGTCCGGCTCCGGGGGGAGAGCGGCGAGGTCGGTGTCGGCCGCCTGGATCAGCTCGTTGATCATGCCCGCCAG
>DASWUW010000413.1:0-5186 GCA_036406335.1 Trebonia sp. | reverse complement strand
CTGTCGGCGGCCGGGCTGCAGTGCGAGCCGGACCTCACCGCTGGCGCCCTCGGCTCGCTCGTGCAGGTCGGGGTGGCATCGCCGGCAGCGGCATCCGTTACCGACGAGGAGCCGCGGGGCGAGGACACGCCCGCCGGGGCGGACGAGCCGCTGCAGCTGCCTCCGGTCGCGCTGCTGGTCAGGCAGATCCCGTCTGCTACCAGCGGGGTGATATCCGTGTCGCCGGAAGACAGCCTCGGAAAAGCCCAAGCTCTGATGAGCGCCCATGACTACTCGCAGCTGGCGGTCATGTCCAACGACTGGGACCTGCAGGGGGCGGTCAGCTGGCAGAGCATCGCCAAGGCCAGCCTGATCAACCCGGTTATCAAGCTCAAGCACGCCACGATGCCGCTGCCCACGGTCGTGTACGCAGACGACGACCTGCTGGGCAAGATCGACGTCATCTACCGCGAAGACTTCGTCTTCGTCCGGGAGTCCGACGGCCAGATCTCGGGGATTGTCACGACCGCCGACCTAACCCTGCGTTTCCAGGCGCTGACGACCCCGTTCTTCGAACTCGGCGAGATCGAACGGCGGCTGCGCCGCTGCATCGACCGGGTGTTCAGCGCCGACCAGCTGCGCGCCGCAACCGGCAACAAAAAGCTCAACTCGGCCGATGACATGGTGTTCATGCATTACATCCGGCTGCTGAACGATGATGCCCGGTGGCGTGAGATGGGCTGGACGAGGTACGACTGCGCGACGTTCATCGAGTACCTCGACCGGGCCCGGGTGGTCCGCAACCGGATCATGCACTTCGGGGAGGAGCTCGGCCCGGCAGACAAGGCCACGCTCACCCACTGCCTCAACTTCATGCGGGCGCTGGATGCTCCGCTGCAGAGCTAAATAGTACGATTCCCCTGCGGTCAGGCCTCGGGACTGTCCGGCGTGAAGGTAAATACGTGGTTCACGATACGCAGCGACCATCCCGGCGGGAGCTGGGCGCCCTCCAGGCCGACCCGGGTCCAGTCCGGGTCTCCCGGGCCGCCGATAAAGGTGCCCTGGGCGGACGAGGCATCGCGGACCATGACCGCGCCGCCGATGACCGAGACGTACGTGTGCACCCGGGAGATCATGTTCTCCGGGTCGAGCAGCCGGACCCCTTCCGCGTCGCCGTTCCGCACCGAAGGGTCGTTGCCGGGCTCACGGCCGAGGACGTAGGACCGGTCAAGGACGACGACGACGGCACCGTCCTGCGAGCGCAGCGTGCCCGGGTGGGCCGCCACCGCCATGGCCTGGCCGCTGGACCGGTAGCCGTCCAGGTCCTGGTCATCGCGGGCCACCGCGCCCGCCATGATGGTGTCCGGTATGCCGCCCCGGCCGAATCCGCCGGGATCGCTGAAGCCGCCGACGGGCTGGTACGGCTCGGACGGCGAGGCCGCCGCCGCCGGCTCGTCCGCCACGACCGGGTCGTGCGGTTCGTAGGAGCCGGGCGCGTCGTACGACCCGCTCGGCTCCTCAGCCAGCGGGACCCAGTCCTGGTCGTAACCGGACGGCTCGGCGGCCGCCTCCGGCTCGGCCGGCTGGCCGGGCCCGGCTTGCCCCGCGGGCCCGGCCGGGCTCACGTACCCGAACGGCCCCGCCTGCTCGGCCGGTTCCGCCGGGCTCGCGAAATCCGCCAGCGCGGCCTGTTCCGCCGGGACGAACCGCTGGGCCGGGGCGGGCTCCGGCACCGGGGCGGGCTGCTCCGCCGGGGCGACAGCCGCGGACTGCCCCCCGCCGGAGGCGGGCTGCTGGGCGAAGTCGGGCTGCTGGGCGGAGGCAGCCTGCTGGGCGGAGTCGGCTGCCGACGAGCCGGCCGACCGGACGCCGCTGAGCAGGAATCCCTGGCCGGGGACGACGCCTGCCTGCAGGTCCGACAGCGGGTCGACCTGGATCGCGCCGCTGCCGGCGGCGCCGATCGAGAGCCAGTCGAACGTGCCCGGCAGGACCTGGTCTACCCAGGTCAGGGCCTGCTCGCCGGAGATCTGGCGGACGGCGTCGCCCGCGCTCACGGTGCACTGCACCGGGCCCCGCAGGAAGACGACGACGCCGTCGGGCACCGGAGCGACGATTCCGAACGCGGCGGTGCTGCCGGACAGGTGGCCGAGCACCCAGCCCGCCAGCCGGGCCGCCACCTCGGTGGCCGACGCCTCCCGGTTGGCCGCGACGTCGGCGACAACGCCGAGCAGCTCGTTGGCGCTGGCCTCGGACGCGCCGCTGCGGGAGATCAGGACGACCGTGTCGCCAAACCGGCCAATCAGATCATTGCCAGGCTCAATGCTCGCTCGAATGGTCACGGTGAATTGTAACTAGCGAGGCGGGCCGCCGGGAAGGCGCAGGTAAAACGAGTGGCCGGCACGGAGCGAGATCGGCGTCATCCGGGCCGGGCTATCGAACACCCGTCTTATTCTTGCGATAACATGTTCGCATGAGCCTCGCTTTGCAGGAGTCACTGCTCGACTTCGGCGATCAGGCCGCTCCCGGGCCCTTGAGTCCCGAGCGGGTGCCGCTGAGCCACGGGGCCTGGATCGACGTGCAGCGCGGGTGGCTCACCGGATCCGCGGCGCTGTTTGCCCGGCTGGCGGAGACCGTGCCCTGGCGGGCGGAGCGGCGGCGGATGTACGACCGGACCGTCGACGTGCCGCGGCTGGTGTACTTCTACCGCGAGGACGCCGCCCTGCCCGATCCGGTGCTCGGCGCCTGCCGCGCGGCGCTCAGCCGGCATTACGCGGGCGAACTGGGCGAGCCGTTCGTGACCGCGGGGCTGTGTTTCTACCGGGACGGGCGGGACAGCGTCGCCTGGCACGGCGACCGGTTCGGCCGGGGTGCGACACAGGACACGATGGTCGCGATCGTCTCGCTCGGCGAGGCCCGGCCGCTGCTGCTGCGGCCAGTCGCCGGAAAAACCGGCGGCGCGGGCGGCACCCGCCGCTACAACCTCGGGCACGGGGACCTGATCGTGATGGGCGGCAGCTGCCAGCGGACCTGGGAGCACGCCGTTCCCAAGTCGGCCCGGCCGGCCGGACCCCGGATCAGCGTGCAGTTCCGCCCCCGCGACGTCCGCTGACCGGGCTCGCGGACCCGCGGCTGGTCGCTCCGGGTCGCGGATCCGATTAGGCTCAGGGCTTGTGGGAGCTTTTCCGTTGCTAGTGGCGACCGATCTCGACGGGACGATCGTCCGCAGCGACGGAACGGTCTCGGAACGGACCGTCGCCGCCTTCGCCCGGGTGGAGGCCGCCGGGGCGCGGTTCGTGCTGGTTACCGGGCGGCCGCCGCGGGTGATGCCGGACATCGCGGAGACCTTCGGGCACCGGGGAACGGCCATCTGCGCCAACGGGGCGCTCGCCTACGACCTGGCCACCGGGAAGACCGAGGCCCTGCACCTCATCCCGGCACCGGTGCTGTCGGCCGCCGCGGCGGCGCTGCGGGCCGCCGTCCCCGGCATCGGGATCGCGGTCGAGTACCCGGACGGGCATGCCGCCGATACGGTCTTCCAGGCGCTCGACCTGAGCATGAACCAGTCTCTGAACCGGGTGGACGACGCCGCGCTGTTCCGCCAGCCGGCGTCTAAGCTGCTCGGGCGGCATTTCGGGTACCGCTGCGACGACCTGCTGGCGCTGGCCGCCCCGGTGATCGGCGGCCTGGTCAGCGTCACCCACTCCAACTCGCGGGGGCTCATCGAGGCCTCCGCGCTCGGCGTCTCCAAGGCCACCGTGGTGGCCGAGCTGGCCGCGCGCTACGGCATCGGGCCGGAATCGGTCGTCGCGTTCGGGGACATGCCCAACGACCTGCCCCTGCTTACCTGGGCGGGCACCTCGTGCGCGGTGGCCAACGCCCACCCCGAGGTCCTTGCCGCCGCTACCCGGGTCATCGGCTCTAACGACGAGGACGGCGTCGCGGAGTACCTGGAGAAGCTGTACCCCTGAGCGGGCGGAACCGGCGCGGGCGGGGCGGTTGGCGGGGCCGGTAGTCAGCTGGGCCCGAAGCGCTCGGTCTTGATGTCGGCCGGCGGGTAGCCCGCGGCTACCAGCAGGCCGGCGGCGGCCTCGACGAAGCCGGACGGGCCGCAGGCGAAGACCGCCGGGTTGAGCTCCGGGGGGAAGGCGGCCCGGGCCAGCACGTGGATGTCCGGCTGACCGCCGAGGACGGGTACTCGGCGCAGCGGTCCTACTCGATCGCGTCCGCCGCGGACGGCGCCCGGCTGGAGCTGACCGTGCAGCGGCTGCCCGACGGCGAGGTCTCGCCCTACCTGGCCGGGTCGCTGGTGGTGGGCCAGCAGCTGGAGCTGCGCGGCCCGATCGGCGGCTGGTTCGCCTGGCCCCCCGGCGACCCCCGCCCGCTGCTGCTGCTCGCGGGCGGCTCGGGCATCGTCCCGCTCATGTCCATGATCCGCACCCACGAGGCGGTCCAGGGCAAGAACCAGGTCCGGCTGATCTACAGCGCCCGCACCCCCGACGACGTCATTTACGCCGGCGAGCTGTCCGAACGGTCCCGGGTTTCACCCCTGATCGTCGTCACCTGCCTGTACACGCGGCTGACCCGCTGGCGCGGGGTCTCCCTCGACACGCTGCTGGACGGCGTCGAGACCAGGGCCGGCTACGCGCTGGCGCGCAGCTACGGCGGTTACACCACCAACCTGCCGCTGCCCGACCTGCGCGACGGCAAGGCCTGGATCGCCTACTCCTACGACGGCCGGCCGCTGCCGCCCGAGCACGGCGGCCCGGCCCGCCTGCTGGTGCCGCACCTGTACTTCTGGAAGTCGGCCAAGTGGGTGACCGGCCTCGACCTGATGACCAGTGACCAGCGCGGTTTCTGGGAGCAGCTCGGCTATCACGACTACGGCGACCCGTGGCGCGAGCAGCGGTACCAGGGCGACTGACGTGGCTGGCTGCGACGGTCCGGGAGACCCGGGACGAGACCGCGACCGCCCGCACCCTGGTCCTCGACGTCCCCGGCTGGCCCGGTCACCTGGCCGGCCAGCACGTCACGGCGAAGCTCACCGCCGCTGACGGGTACTCCGCGCAGCGTTCCTATTCCATCGCGAGCGCTTCAGTGCCGGACTTTCTCGAGCTCACCGTGCAGCGGGTGGCCGACGGCGAGGTCTCCTCTTACCTGACCGGGACCGCCGCCCCGGGGGACCAGTTGGAGCTGCGCGGCCCGATCGG
>DASWUW010000412.1:0-3418 GCA_036406335.1 Trebonia sp. | reverse complement strand
GGTGAAGGTGACCGAACCGAGGCGCAAAAGTAACGGTTCGGTGATGTTTCGGCCAGGTTACGCACGGATGGGCTCCGGCGGGTAGCTACCGGGGGTTGTATAGAGGTGGTCACGCTTACCGTTCGGAAGGGGATGCATCGTGGGCGCGGTGCGTCGGATTGTCGTCGGAGTTCACGGGTCGCTGGGCAGCCTGCAGGCGCTGCGCTGGGCGGCCGAGGAAGCCCGGGAGCGGCAGGTGGCGCTGGTGACGGTCATCGCCTGGATACCGCCGGGCGGAGACTTCGCCGAACGCTCCCATCCCTCGACCTACCTGCGCCGGGTCTGGCGGGAGGCGGCCGTCGCCCGGCTCAACGGAGCGTTTGACGACGGCCTCGGCGGGCGGCCGGACGACCTGACGGTGCAGCCGCGGGTGGAGCGGGGGGACGCCGGGCCGGTGCTCGTCGACGTCGCCGACCTGCCCGGTGACCTGCTGGTGATCGGGACCGGGCGCCGCCGTACGGCCAGCCGGGCGCTGCGCCGGTCGGTCGGCCGGTACTGCCTGGCCCACGCCAAGTCCCCGGTGATCGCGGTGCCCCCGTCGGCGCTGATGGACGAAGTCGGGCACAGCTGGCTGCGGTCGCGCTCCTGGTCGCTGCGCGGGGTCGCCGACTCGCGCGGGAACAACCGCGGCTGAAAATATCTGCCGGGGCCCGGCCAGGCGGACCGGGCCGGGCAAACGCGACGAACCGGCCGGCAACCACGCCCCCGAAACGTCACGTAAGCGCGCCAAGCCAGCCAGGCGCATGGGAATCGTTAGGAACCGCGCCGACGCCGCATAGCTGTCGTCAGGATCGGCTAAGCCCACACTGACCAGGTGTTTTATATACCTCGGAGCCGGAAGGACCGGCCCCGAGGAGCGTGACTCTCAATGTGGGATCTGTTGTACGTCGCCCTGACGCTGGTCGTTTTCGGGGCGCTCACCCTCATCGTCAAGGGGGTCGAGCACCTTGAGCGCTGAGAACTGGGTCGGCTTGATTACGGCGATCATCCTGACCGTGTACCTGGTGTACGCGCTGGTCCGGCCGGAGCGGTTCTAGATGAACAGCGCACTGGCAGGCATCCTGCAACTCATCTTGCTTGTCGTCGCCCTCGCGGTCTGCTACCGGCCGCTCGGCGACTACATCGCCCGCGTCTTCACTTCCGAGAAGCACTGGCGGGCCGAGCGCGGCTTCTACCGCATCGTCGGCATCGATCCCGACGCCGACCAGCGCTGGGGCGTCTACGCCCGCTCACTGCTGGCCTTCTCGCTGGTGTCGGTGCTCGCGCTGTACCTGCTGGAGCGGGTCCAGCACTGGCTGCCCTACGCCAACGGCATGGCCAACGTCTCCCCCACCACCGCCTGGAACACCGCGGCCTCGTTCGTCACCAACACCAACTGGCAGAACTACTCCGGCGAGTCCACCATGGGCTACGTCGTGCAGATGGCCGGGCTGGCGGTGCAGAACTTCCTCTCCGCGGCGGTCGGCATCGCGGTGGCCATCGCGCTGATCCGCGGCTTCA
Source organism: Trebonia sp. (assembly GCA_036406335.1). Classification (GTDB taxonomy): domain Bacteria; phylum Actinomycetota; class Actinomycetes; order Streptosporangiales; family Streptosporangiaceae; genus Trebonia. The sequence continues at coordinate 1,879 of DASWUW010000412.1, read as the reverse complement.
TGCGGTCCCGCACGGACCGGATCGGCAACTTCTGGGTGGACATAACGCGGGGCACCGTCCGGCTGCTGCTGCCGCTGTCGGTGATCGGCGCCGTCATCCTGACCGCGGCCGGCGTCATCGACAACTTCAACCTCACCCACACGATCAGCACGCTGATCGGCGGCCAGCAGAGCCTGGTCGGCGGCCCGGTCGCCTCCCAGGAGGTCATCAAGGAGCTGGGCAACAACGGCGGCGGTTTCTACAACGCCAACTCGTCCCACCCGTTCGAGAACCCGAACGGGTTCTCCGACTGGTTCGAGATCTTCCTGCTGCTGGTCATCCCGTTCGCGCTGCCGCGCACCTTCGGCAAGATGGTGGGCGACCACCGCCAGGGCTACATCCTGGTCGCCGTCATGGGCGGGCTGCTGCTGTGCGCGATCGGCGGCGTCTCCTTCTTCGAGTGGCAGCACGCGGGCACCGCCCTGCAGGCCGCGGGAGGCGCCATGGAGGGCAAGGAGGTCCGCTTCGGCGTCCCCGGCTCGTCGTTGTTCAGCGCCTCCACCACGACGACGTCAACCGGCGCGGTGAACTCCTTCCACGACTCGTTCACCGCCTTCGGCGGCGGCATCCTGCTCTTTAACATGATGCTGGGCGAGGTCGTGCCCGGCGGCGTCGGCGCGGGTATATACGGCCTGCTCATGCTGGCCGTGCTGACCGTGTTCATCGGCGGCCTGATGGTCGGCCGGACGCCGGAGTACATCGGCAAGAAGATCCGCCCGGCCGAGATGAAGTGGGCCGCGCTCTACATCCTGTCCACGCCCGCCTGCGCCCTCATCGGGGCGGCCGTGGCGCTCGGCTTCCGCGGACCGCGCAACGCGATCTTCAACAGCGGGCCGCACGGCCTGACCGAGGTCGTCTACGCGTTCACCTCGATGGCCAACAACAACGGCTCGGCGTTTGCCGGTCTCGGCACGGCCGCCACTTTCTACCAGATAGCGGGCGGCATCGTGATGCTGATCGCCCGGTTCGCGCCCGAAATATTCGTGCTCGCGCTGGCCGGGTCGCTGGCGAAACAACAGCCGGTGCCCGCATCCGCGGGGACCCTGGAGACGCACAAGCCGCTGTTCGCCGGCCTGCTCATCGGCGTCATCATCATCCTCGTCGGCCTGACGTACTTCCCCGCGCTGGCGCTCGGGCCGTTCGCAGAAGGACTGCACTGAGATGGCTAACCTCAACTCAACCTCGCAATCAGCACCAGCAGTCGAAACGAGGCCGGGTGACTCCGGCGGCGGCGCGCTTACCCCGGAAGGCGCGGCGCTGCCCGCCCGCCGGGTCGGCGGCGGGCTGCTCGACCCGACAATGCTCTGGAAGTCGCTGCCGGACGCGTTCCGCAAGCTGGACCCGCGGGTCCAGCTCAAGAACCCGGTGATGTTCGTGGTCGAGGCCGGCTCGGTGCTGACCACCTACTCGGCGGTCATCCACCCCTCGATCTTCGCCTGGACGATCACCGTCTGGCTCTGGCTGACCGTGCTGTTCGCCAACGTGGCGGAAGCGGTCGCCGAGGGACGCGGCAAGGCGCAGGCCGAGACGCTGCGGCGGACCAAGCGGGAGACGGTCGCGCGCCGCCTGGCCGGCTGGAAGCCCGGCGACACCGCCTACCGGACCGAGGACGTGTCCGGCACCGCACTCACCGTCGGCGACTTCGTCCTGGTCGAAGCGGGGCAGGTCATCCCGGGCGACGGCGACGTCGTGGAAGGCGTCGCCTCGGTCGACGAGTCCGCCATCACCGGCGAGTCGGCCCCGGTCATCCGCGAGTCCGGCGGCGACCGCTCCGCGGTCACCGGCGGCACCCGGGTGCTGTCCGACCAGGTCGTGGTGAAGATCACCTCCAAGCCGGGGG
>DASWUW010000411.1:0-8706 GCA_036406335.1 Trebonia sp. | reverse complement strand
CCAATCCGTACCGATTTACCCCGTTTCATGAGTGAAGATCTTTAAGTACAAAACTGCAAACCCTTGATTCGTGATTCGCAAATTGGTTACGCTCATGTACGTATCCATGGTTGACAGCGCCCACTCGGGCACTGCGTAAATGCCAGCGATCATGAAAATGTGATTGATGTCGGAGGGAGGCACCGATGAGCGATGACGCCTATGGCGCGACGGTCGCGAAACGGCGCCTGTCCCGCCGGCTAGCGGAACTCCGCGTTGACACCGGCTATACCGCGAACCATGTCTGCGACATCCTCAACTGGGGACGCGGCAAGGTAGGCCGTTTCGAGGCCAATCAGTGGAAGCGGCCGGAAATGAGCGATATCCGCGACCTCATCCGCATCTACGAAGTCGCGGGCGACGAGCGGGACGAGATCGAGGAGCTCGCAGTGCGCTGCCGGGTCCGGCCCTGGTGGCGGGACTACGGCGAGACCTTCGACAACGAGTTCCCCGGCTACGAGAACGACGCGACCACCATCTCGGCCTACATGCCGCTGGTGGTGCCGGGGCTGCTGCAGACCCAGGCCTACACCGAGGCCCAGCTCAAGTCGAGCGGGCGTTCGCCCGCCTGGCGCCGCAAGTCAGCCAGCGCGCGCCTGCGCAGGCAGGAGATCCTCGACCGCTCCGACGGCACCCTGCCGCGGCTTTCGGTGGTGATCACCGAGGCCTCGCTGCGCTACCGGTGGGGGATGCACGGCGACCGCCGGGAGCAGATCGAGCACCTGGCCGACCTGAGCAAGCGGCGCAACATCGAGCTGCGTGTACAGCGTTTCGACGACGGGCCGCCGACCGGCCTCTCGATGCTCAACATCCTCGGGTTCCCTGGTGACGAGCCACCGATCGTGTTCGTGGAGACCGACTACTCGGTCGAAAAGGTCAGCCGGCTTGAGGCTGTCCGCGGTTACATCCAGTCGTTCGAGCGCGCCTGTGACAGCGCTCTCGAGCCCGGGGACACCACGGTGTACCTCGAAAGACTCGCCAAGGGAATGGAATAGGGGGAGCAGAGTGACTGACCTGTCTCAAGCCATCTGGCTCAAGGCCAGCCTGAGTGCCTACAACGGCGGCTGCGTAGAAGTCGCCGCCAACTTGCCGGGCGTGACCGCGGTCCGCGACAGCAAGCGGCCGGAAGGCGGCGCGCACGTCGTCGGCCGGGCCGCGTTTACCCGTTTCCTGGTAGACGTGCAGGGGGGGCGCTACGACATCTAGGTCCGCACGCCGGGTGTCGTGACGCACGGCACGAGAGTCCCCTGGGGAGCAACCCAGGGGACTCTCGTGTTTTGCGGCCGTTGGCGGCCGGCAGGCCGGCGCCGGCAATCGGTTGCTAATGGCATAATTGCATACCGGTGCGGTTCCTGTTAAACCAGTGGTCACTGGGGATATCATGGATTGGGCCGGGATAACTGCCGCTGGCCTGCGGATTAGCATGATCAGCGATCGATTGCACCGGGGCGGGACGCGTGATCATTTCCCTTAGGTAAGGGATTAGGGGCCATAGGTAATTCTACTGTTCTAATTTTCAAGATGTTCTTCTTGTCGTATTTTGCCCAGATTCCAGAAGGCGCGCACCGCCCGCTGGCTGATGTTTTACTTCCTTATCAAGGAGCGGCGGAGTACTGTGAAGAGATGCACATGACTCAGAATATGTGCTTCACAGATTCGGAATCAGGGACCGGACGCGGGGCTCGGCGGTCTGACCGGCGGAGTTTTTGCGGCGCGACGGTGACTATGGCCGGAGGCACCAATATGGACGACGGGTTGCGGTTGGTAGAGACGCGCGCGTGCGGCGCGTGGGTGCTGCCAGGTGACCCCACCTGCGCGGGCGTCGCCCGCCGCCTGTTCCGTCAGGTGGCCAGCGAACTCGCCCTCGACGGGGAAGCGATCGACGACGGGGTGACGATGGTCAGCGAGCTGGCCTCCAACACCCTGCACGCGAGCGAGCAGCAGGAGCCGCCGGCCAGCCCGGAGCTCTGGCTGTATCTGCGGGGCACCGGGCCGCGGGCGGAACTTGTCTGCAAGGTTTTCGACACCCTCCCGGGCTGGGGCCGTGGCAACGTGCCGGGCCGCACCGTCCGCCGGGCGCCGGCCGACGCTATGAGCGGCCGCGGCCTCGAGGTCGTGCACGAGCTGTCCGGCGGGTCCTGGGGGCATCATCTCACCCGGTCCCGGCTCGCCGGGGCGGGGACGCGCGGCAAGGCGGTCTGGTTCGCGCTGCCCGCCCGTGCCGCCGCGGGCAAGATCAGCGGGCAGCCCCCGGCTACTGCCGGGGAGGCGATGACCGAGCTGGAGCAGGAGCTCGGTCACCGCGGGTTCACCAGCAGGCTGGTCCGCGCCGACGATTACCGGGCCGACATGGCCGTGCTCTCGATCGCGAGCGGGTTGACCGTCTGGTGCCGGTCCTCCGTAGCCTGGCTGCGCGCGCCCGGCGCGGTCGCCCAGCAGTGGAGCTACTGCGACCTGGTCGAGGTGAGCGAGCAGGCGGTCCAGGCCCACGAGGCGCTCATCGCCACCGAGGAGCCCCTGCCGATGGCCGGCGCGACCAGCGCCGGCGCCTTAGCCCGCCTCGCCCCGAGGCCCGCCGTTCCGGTCCCGCCACGGGGCCCGGCTCACCCCCGGGCCGCCGGCAGCGTCTCGTAGGCACCGAATACCGTCGCCCAGAAGCGGTCGACGTCGACCGCGGTGGCCACCTGCGTGTTGTGCGCGCCCGCGGGCGTGAAGTCGGTCACCGTCATGCCCGAGGTGAGCGTACCGTGCGTCTCCACCTGTACCAGGGCCGGCGTGTAAGCGAACACCGCCGGGTCGGCGAGCGACACGATCGCGCACACGTCGTGCACCGGCGGCTCGCCGGCGGTGTCATGGGAGTCCCGGTACTGGGCGATCGCCGGGAGCAGCAGCGTCGAGCCGAGCGCGCCGAGGGAGCGCATCCGCTCCTGCACGGAAGCCGTGGCCCGCGCCAGCAGCGTGACGTCGAGCCCGATCATCCGCACCGTCCACCCAGCGGAAAAAGTGATCTCGGCCGCTTCCGGGTCGGCCCAGATGTTGTACTCCGCGGCGGGGGTGACGTTGCCGCGCGACGCCGAGCCGCCCATGATCACGAAGTCCTTGACCCAGGAGGCCAGCCGCGGCTCGCGCCGCAGCGCCAGCCCGATGTTGGTCAGCGGCCCGGTGGCGACCAGCGTGATCTCTCCCGGCGCGGCCGCCACCGTGTCGATGATGTAGTCGATGGCATGCCCGTCCCGGGCGGTCTTCGGGGACGGGGGCAGGACCGCGTCGCCGAGCCCCGAGTCGCCGTGCACGTGGCTCGCGTCGACCGCCGGGCGCAGCAGCGGAATGGCCGACCCGGGGGTCACCGGCACGTCCGCCGCCCCGGTGAACGCCGTCACCGCCAGGGCGTTGGCCGTGGTCCGGGCCAGGCCGACATTGCCCGCCACGGTCGTGATGCCGATTAGGTCGATCTCCGGAGATGCCACCGCGAAGGCAATCGCGAGGGCGTCGTCGATGCCGGGATCGCAGTCCAGGATGATGCTGGTGCTCATGGTGAAATCCTGACAGGTCGGCTCCGCGCCCGGTACGCCCCGTCCCCGTCCCCGTCCCTCGTCACCTGTTCGCCGGGGGAACTGATTCCTGTTCGCCGGGGGAAACCGGTTCCTGCCGCCCCCGGCCTGGTTGATAGCATCGCGGGCGACCAAGGAGGTCTACCTCATGCACCAGCCGCCCATCCCGCAGATCGACGCGGAAGACCCGGAGATCGCGCGCCTGATCCACAACGAGGCCCGCCGCCAGGCCGACAAGTTCCGGCTGATCCCGTCCGAGAACTACGTGTCGCTGGCCGTGCTCGAGGCCTGCGGCACGGTGCTGACGAACAAGTACTCCGAGGGTTACCCGGGCAAGCGGTACTACGAGGGGCAGCAGCTGATCGACCAGATCGAGACGATCGCGATCGAGCGGGCCCAGGCGCTGTTCGGCGTGGACCACGCGAACGTCCAGCCCTACTCCGGCTCGCCCGCCAACCTGGCCGTCTACCTGGCCTTCGCCCAGCCCGGTGACACGGTCATGGGCCTGGCGCTCCCGATGGGCGGCCACCTGACCCACGGGGCGTCCGTGGCGGCCGGCGGCAAGTGGTTCAAGGCGGTGCAGTACGGGGTCCGCCGCGATACCGGCCGGATCGACCTGGACGAGGTACGCGACCTGGCGCTGCGCGAGCGGCCGAAGATCCTCTTCTGCGGCGGGACGGCCCTGCCCCGCACCGTCGACTTCCCCGGCTTCGCCGCGATCGCCGCCGAGGTCGGCGCGGTCCTGGTGGCGGACATCGCGCACATCGCCGGGCTGATCGCCGGCGGCGCGCACCCGTCGCCGGTCGGCCACGCGCCGGTGATCACCACCACCACGCACAAGACGCTGCGCGGTCCGCGCGGCGCGATGATCATGACCGACGCCGAGCACGCGAAGCCGGTCGACAAGGCGGTCTTCCCCGGCCTCCAGGGCGGCCCGCACAACCACACCACGGCCGGCATCGCGGTGGCACTGCGCGAGGCCGCGCAGCCGTCCTTCCGCGGCTACGCGGCCCAGGTGGTCGCGAACGCCCGGGCACTGGCCGAGGCCCTCACGGACCGCGGCTACGACCTGGTGTCCGGCGGCACCGACAACCACCTGCTGCTGGTGGACCTCACCGGCAAGGGAATCGCGGGCAAGCCCGCGGCCAAGGCCCTGGACCGGGCCGGCATCGAGCTGAACTTCAACGCGGTCCCGTACGACACGCGCCGCCCGTTCGACCCGTCCGGCATCCGCCTCGGCACCCCGGCGATCACCACCCGCGGGCTGACCGAGGAGCACATGCCGCAGCTCGCGATCTGGATGGACGAAGCCATCTCCGCGGCCGTCAAGGAGGACGAGGCGGTCCTCGACCGCGTCGCGGGCGAGGTGCAGTCGCTGCTGACCGCTTACCCGATCCCGGGCTGGTCGGCCGAGTCGTAGCTGGTCGGCTGGCTCGCCGCCTGTGACGCCCCGCGGCTCCTTCAAGTCGCGTCCGTTATGTGGGTTTACCGGGCATTTGTCTGTGGTCACTTTTCATTAGAGTGGCTAGCGTGCGCTGTGAGACTTGACTGTGTGTTCGATTGAACTTATATTCGACTCTACAGTTGGGTTCGCCGGGTCGGGCGAAAACGTAATGATGCTCGTCTTCCCCTGGGGCGGGCCCGGCCCCGCGCGAGTCACGCACCGCGATGCTGGCAGCTTGCGTGCGGAAGTGCAGGGCAGCGCATGGGCAGGGTGTACGGCGAGCCGGTAGAGGTTCAGGCCCGGGAGGACGGCCGTCCGGTCTGGTTCAGCTGGCGGGAGCGGGTCTACACGGTCCGTTCGGTGCAGGAGCACTGGATGGTCAACCGGGACTGGTGGCGGGACTCCGCCCCGGTCCCCGCCAATCCCGAGTATCAGTTCTGGCGGGTCGAGGCGTCCACCGGCCCGGGGCAGCCGGCCGGCGTCTACGAGCTGCGCCGGGACATTGCCGCCGACCGCTGGACACTGCGCCGGATCGCCGACTGATGCCGGCCGTGGAGTTCACCCACCTGCACGTCGCGTCCTCGTACTCGCTGCGCTACGGCACCGCCACCCCGGCCGCCCTGGCCGCCCGGGCGGCGGACCTGGGCCTGCCGGCCCTCGCGCTGACCGACCGGGACGGCCTCTACGGCGCGTTCAAGCACGTTCAGGCCTGCGCCGCCGCCGGGATCAAGCCGCTGCTCGGCGCCGACCTGGCCCTGCGGCCGGGGGAAGCCGACCTGGCCTTGCGCCCCCGGGACGCCGCACCCTCCGGCGGGATGAGGACCGTCGCCCCGCCGCCCCGGCGGGTAACGCTGCTGGCGACCGGGCGGCAAGGCTGGGCCTCGCTGTGCCGCCTGGTGACCGCGGCCCAGGCCCGGGCCACGGCGGAGGGGGCCCGGGCGGCCGACGACAACGTCCCGGCGGTCACCGCCGAGCTGGTCGCCGAGCACGCGGCCGGCCTGGTCGTGCTGCTCGGCCCGGCCAGCGACGTCGGGACGGCGGTCGCCGCCCGCCGCCCCGACCTGGCCCGGCGCGCCCTCGAGCGCTGGCGCCACCTGGCCGCCGACGTCGCGGTGGAGATTGTCGACCACCTGGACCACAAGTCGACGTTCCGCGCCGCCCGCCTGGCCGAGCTCGCCCGCGACAGCAGGACCCCGGCCGTGCTCGCCAACGCGGTCCGCTACCTGGACCCGGTCGACAGCCTGGCCGCCCAGGTCCTCGACGCCGCGCGTCATCTGGTGCCGCTGGGTTCGCCCCGGCTCGTTCCGCATAACGGGCGCGCTCACCTGGCCAGCCAGGAGGACATGGCCGAGACGGCGGCCCGCGTCGCGGCCGCGATGACCGGTCCGGGCACGGTCAGCGCCGCGCTCGGGCTGCTGGCCGAGACCGACGAGCTGGCCCGCCAGTGCGCGCTCGACCCGGCGCTTGACCTCGGCGTCGGCACCCGCCACCTCCCGGAGACCCACGGCACCGCCTACGACCAGCACCGGGAACTCCGGATGAGATGCGAGCAGGCGATCGTGGGCGGCCGCTACCGGACGGCGAGCGCCGCCAGCCGCCCGCGCGGCGTCAGCCGTCCGCGGGCCGCGGAGACGGCCCGGGTGCGCCTGGAGCACGAGCTGGACATCATCGCGCGGACCGGGATGTCCGCCTACTTCCTCACGGTGGCCGACGTGGCCGGCCGTGTCCGCGCGGCCGGCATCCGCTGCGCCATCCGCGGCTCGGGCGCGGGCAGCTTCGTCAACCACCTGCTCGGCATCAGCGCGATCGACCCGCTCGAGCACGACCTGCTCATGGAGCGCTTCCTGTCCCCGATCCGGAACTCGCTCCCGGATATCGACCTGGACGTGGAATCGGCCCGCCGCCTGGACGCGTACCGGATCATCTTCGACGCCTACGGGACGGAGCGCACCGCCTGCGTCTGCATGATGGAGACTTACCGGGCGCGCAGCGCGATCAGGGACGTCGCCGCCGCGATGTCGCTGCCGCCGGACGAGATCGGCGCGATCGCGAAGGCCTTCCCCCACATCCGGGCTAAGCACATCGCGGCCGCGCTCACCGGACTGCCCGAGCTGCGCCACTCCCGGCTCGGCGGAGCGCAGCTGGAGCTGCTCTTCGGCCTCGCCCGGCAGCTCGACGGACTCCCGCGCCACGTCGCCATGCACCCGTGCGGCGTGCTGCTGTCCGACCGGACCCTGCTCAGCCGTACCGCGGTGGGCACCAGCGCCGAGGGCTTCCCGCTCAGCCAGCTGGACAAGGACGACGCGGAGATCGCCGGGGTGATCAAGCTGGACGTGCTCGGCGTCCGCATGCAGTCCGCGATGGCGCTCGCGCTGACCGAGATCCGCCGCACCACGGGCGAGCGGATCGACATCGACGCTCTTCCCCGGGACGACGAGGCCACCTACGCGATGATCCGGCGCTCGCAGACGATCGGCTGCTTCCAGATCGAGTCACCCGGCCAGCGCGAGCTGGTGAAGAAGCTGGCCCCGCGCGACATCGCGGACCTGATCGTGGACATCTCGCTGTTCCGCCCGGGCCCGGTCAACTCCGACATGATCAGCCCGTTCCTGCGCGCCCGGCACGGACTGGCCGAGCCGGCCTACCCGCACGAGAGGCTTATCGGCGCGCTCAGGGAAACCGAGGGAGTGGTGGTCTTCCACGAGCAGGTGCTGCGGATCGTCGACGTCATGACCGGCTGCGGCCTGCACGAAGCGGACCTGGTCCGCCGTCACCTGTCCACCGAGGGCGGCCCGGACCGGACCGCCCCCTGGTTCCGCGCCCAGGCCCGGGCCCGCGGCTTCGACCCGGTCACGGTCGAGCGGGTCTGGGCCGTGGTGGCCGCGTTCGGCGGCTTCGGCTTCTGCAAGGCCCACGCGGCCGCGTTCGCCATCCCCGTCTACCAGTCGGCCTGGCTCAAGCGCCACCACCCGGCGGCCTTCTACGCCGGCGTGCTGACCCACGACCCCGGCATGTACCCCAAGCGCGTCATCGTCGCCGACGCCCGCCTGTCCGGCGTCCAGGTCCTCCCGGTAGACGTCAACACCTCCACCGCGGACTGGGCCGTCGCTCTCCCGGGGGACCACCCTCCGGCGGCGTCAGCGCCGGCGGCGGCAGGCCCAGCGGCAGCCCCGGCGGCAGCCCCGCTGGCGGCAGCCGCGCCGGCGTCAGCTTCGGTGACCAGCCGCCCGCGGACTGGCCGGTCGGTCACGCGCAGGCTGCTGGAAGCCACCGGCCCGCTTCAGGCTCTCCGTTTTCCCGGTCGCAGGCCGGTCCCGGCCCGGGCCGCCGCTCCGCTGGCCATCCGCTGCTCCCTCCGTGAGGTCAAGGGCATCAGCGACGCCGAGATCACCCGCATCGTCGACGGCCAGCCCTACGCCGGCCTGCGCGACTTCTGGACCCGCGCCCGGGTCTCCCGCCCGGTCGCGGAGCGCCTGGTCCTCCTGGGCGCCTTCGATTCCCTCTACACCCCGGCTCCCGGCTTCCCGAATCCGCCCAACGTCCAGGTGCCGCCCCGTTCCCCGGGCCGGCCGAATACCAGCGGGGCCCGGCCTGCCCCGGACACGCCGAACACGCCGAAGGCGCCGAATTCACTAGAGCCACCTGAATCTTCATTTCCGCCTCCCGTCCTGG
>DASWUW010000410.1:0-5460 GCA_036406335.1 Trebonia sp. | reverse complement strand
GGACCGCCTCGTGCGCGACGCCGACGCCGTCACGGAACGCGCCGGTCGCCGGGTCGTAGAGTTCGGACCGCATCGCGGCACCGATCCGCGCGGCGACTCCGGCGTCCTGGTGCGCGCCGCCGGGGTCGCCCGCCGCGGCGGCGATCGGCGCCATCGCCGAGTAGGCGGCGTAGGCGAACGCGTTGACCACCGTGTTCTCGCGGGAGAAGACGAACCCGTCGCGCTCCCCGGCCGGCCAGTCGACGAGCTGCTCGGGCTCGCCGGAGACCGGGCGGGCGCCGCCGAACGGGTTGGGCGGCATGCTCACCAGGCCGTCAGCGCCCAGGTAGGAGGCCGGCAGCATCTGCTGCAGCTCCGGGTAGAGCGAGGTCGCCGTGGCCGGGTCCCCGCTCTGCTGCCACTGGGCCAGCGCGGCGACCGGTGCGAGCTCCTCGAACTCGATGATCGGGTTGGCGTCGCCGCCCAGGGCCATGCCCGTCAGCGCGTACTGCAGGGAGTACCCGGCCAGCGCGCTGTCGCCGTCTACCGCGGCCTGCGCCTGCTGGTGGACGTAGTCGTCGCCCTCGTAGGCACCGGACCGTTCCCGGGTCGGCGAGTCCAGGTACAGGCTGAGGTTGAGCGCTTCGACGGTGTTCTTGCTGAACTGCCACACCTGGTCCAGCGGGGCGCTGCTGGTGGTCACCGCGGAACGGTCCGGCTGGCCCGGGTAGGTAACCGCCAGCGCATCGGCGTTGGCGGCGGTCAGCGGCTGACGCACCCCGCTGACCTGCGCGTAGCGGAAGACCCGGTAGCCCCAGTACTGCAGGGCCTGCCGCCCGGCCCGCAGCGTCCAGGTGTCATCCTGCACGTCGCCCGTGCTCAGCTTGTACTGCACGGCGCGCGGGCCGGCGAGCACCTCGCCGGACCGGATGCGCACCTGCTGCCCGGCGGTTCCGTCCAGGGTGAGGCGCAGCCCGCCGACCTGGGTGACCCCGAAGTCCAGCAGGTAGCTGCCGGCGCCGAGGCTGGTGATCTTCACCGGCCGGTGCGCGGTCAGCGTCACGTTGGCCGCGGGGTCGGGGGTCAGGCCCGCGATGTCCGGGCGCAGGACCGCCGGAGTCCAGCCCGCGGCCGCGGACGCCTGGTAGCCGGAGGTGTCGAACCCGAAGGGGTACCGCCCGGCGTCCAGGTTCTCGACCGGCGCGGTGTAGTAGCGGGGGCTGATGCTGCCGGCCCCCGGGTAGGCGGCGCCGCCGTCCAGCCCCTTCCAGTTCGGCCCGGTCCCCCACACCTGGCGGGTCCCGTCCTGGTACTGCACCACCAGTTCCAGCTGGAAGTCCGGCTGGGCGGTGGTGTAGGCGAGCGCGCCGAAGGTGTCGGTCCCGGCGCGCAGCGCGCTGGTCACGTCCCAGGCGGAGTACTCGGTGTCGGTCACCGGGTCGGGCGGGCGGACCGGGCCGACGCCGAGCACGGTGCCGTTCAGCGACAGCCGGAACGTGTACTGCCGGGTGGGCTCGGTGGACCCGCCCGTCGCGTAGACGGTGGCGGCCAGGACGGGATCGGCCCGGACCGCGAGTTCGCCCCGCAGGAACGCCCATCCGCTGCCGGGCCGGCCCGGCGGGTTGCGCGCCCAGACCGGCAGCACGTCCCAGGCGGCGCCGAGCGCGGTGCCGAACTGGGCGGGCGCGGCCCACCGGCCGGGGCGCCCCTGGGCGTCGGTGGTCCGTACCGTCCACCAGTAGCGGGTTCCGTCGCTCAGGGCCGGCCCGGTGTAGCTCGCGTCGGGATCGGCGCTGGTCACCGGGCCCGAGTCCCACAGGGCGCCGCGCCCCGGGGCGAGGGCCGCCGGGGTGGCGGCCACGCGCAGCTGGTAGCCGCGCTGGCTCGCGTCCGCCCGCGCGTCACTCGTCACCCAGGAGAACCAGATTCCCGTTCCGGCCGGGACCGCCATCGGCTGGCGGACCAGGTTGACCTCGAGCGCGGCGGGCCTGGCGGGGGTGCCGCCGCCGGCCGAAGACGGCACGATCACGGAGGCGGCGAACAGCAGGGCGACTCCGGCGAGGACGCCGGCGCTCACCCTGAGCCATCGCCGCTGCCAGTGCGCCCGCATATCGCTGAGTCCCGTTGGTTTCGGTATCGTCCCGCTCTCAAGCAAGCCCGGAGTGCGGGCCCGGCCGGCACCGCCTGCGTTCACGGTGCGGAAACGGCGGATTGTGTCCGCTCGGTAAGCTACCAGTTGCCGGGGCCGGGCGAGTCCGCGTCACGGACCGTTGACAGGACCGTTACGGAGCCCGGAGCAGCTCCTCCAGCAGCGGCCGGTACCAGCTGATCCCGGGGACGTCCGCCGCCGGGTCCTTGGCCGCGTCGTCCCAGCGCCGGACGGCGACCGCGCCGTCCGCGTGCGGGACCGCCCGGAAGGCGGCAGCCTCCCCGGCGTCCATCGGACCGCCCTGCAGGGACAGCGTGTAGACCGACGCGGGCGACAGCAGCGCGAGGTAACCCGGCTCAGCCGCGCACAGGTACCGCTTGGCCGCCACGTGCAGCCGGACCGGCTCGGTGACGGCGGGCGGGAACCAGCGGGCGAGCCAGGCCGCGCCCCGCCGGCCGTGGTCGTTGTCGGTGCCCGCCATCAGCTCGCGGCCGCTCAGCTCGCTCTCGTCCGCCCCGGGGTCGGCGCCGCGCAGGTGGCCGGTGTCGTGCAGCAGCGCCGCGGCGACGAGAGCGGGCGGCGCGCCCGCGGCCGCGGCCAGCGCGCCCGCCTGCAGCAGGTGCGCGCCCAGGGTCACCGGCTCCCCCAGGTAGTCGGCCGCTCCCTGGGCGTCGAACAGTTCCGCGATCCGGTCTACCGGTGACATCATCGTGGACATGCGCCCGCCTTCCGCGATCGTGACCCGTCCCGCCGCGATGCTACCGGCCCGAGGTGAACGGTCCCTTGCCGCCGGCGACGGGCGGGGGCCGGGGACATGACCATCGCGCAGACGGCGGCGGGGAAGGTACGCGGGGCCGAGATCGCCGACGGCGTGCTGTCCTGGCGGGGCATCCCCTACGCGGCGCCCCCGGTCGGCGAGCTGCGGCTGCGGACGCCGCAGGCGGCTCCGCCGTGGCGCGGCGTGCGGGACGCCCTCACCTGCGGGAACCGGTCCCTGCAGCCGGCGCCGGCCGGCGCTCCGGCCGGGCCGCTGCCCCCGGAGTCCGAGGACTGCCTGTACCTGAACGTATCCGCCCCGGCGGGAGCGGCGGGACGGCCGGTCCTGCTGTGGGTTCACGGCGGCGGATTCGAGATGGGCCACGGGCCGGACCAGGCGGGCGACGGGGCGGCGTTCGCGCTCAGCCACGGCCTGGTGGTCGTCACCTTCAACTACCGGCTCGGGGCCCTGGGCTTCCTCGACGTCCCGTTCGAGCGGCCGGCCGGCGCGCTCGGCCTGCACGACCAGATCGCGGCGCTGCGCTGGACCCGGGAGAACATCGCGGCGTTCGGCGGCGACCCGGACCGGATCACGGTGTACGGCCTGTCGGCGGGGGCCAAGTCGGTCAGCCACCTGCTGGCCTCGCCGCTGACCCGGGGGATGATCGCCCGGGCGGCGGAGTGCAGCGGCGGTGACTACGTGAAGGACCCGGCGCAGGCCCGGGACGTCAGCGGGCGGTTCTTCCGCGCGCTCGGCGCCGGGCCCGCCCGGATCCGGTCCGTGCCCGCGGCCGACATCCTGGCCGCGCAGTCCGCGCTGGCGGTGCCGCCCCGTTCCACCTGGATCTGGCGGCCGTCGGTGGACGGCAGCGCGCTGACCAGCGCCCCGCTGGCCGCGATCGCGGCGGGCGCGGCGGCGGGCGTCCCGCTGCTGCTGCAGACCTGCGCCCGGGAGACCGCCCTGTACCAGCTGCTCGGCCCCGACGCCGGCGCCCAGGCCCCCGGGGTCCTGGCGGGCTACTTCGGCCGCGCCCGGGCGGAGCGGCTGCTGGCCGGCTACGCGGCCGCTTACCCGGACCTCGACCCGGCCGAGCGGCACGGCGTCACGGTCATGACGGACGAGCGCTACGTGGTCCGCACCGAGCGGCTGGCCGACGCGCAGGCCGCGCACGCCCCGGTCTGGCGGTCCCGCTACGACGGCCCCTACACCGGCCTGGAGGACGACCCCGGGCTGGCCCGCTACGCATACCAGCTGCGGGCCGCGCACGGCGGCGACGGCGCGGGCATCTGGCGGGGCGGCGACGGCCCGGCCGGCCCGCTGCACGCGGCCTGGGGCGCGTTCGCGACGGACGGCGACCCCGGCTGGGACCGCTACGAGCCCGGCCGCCGCAGCGCGATGATCTTCGGCGCGGACGGCCCGGGCCTGGCCGGCGACCCGTTCGGATTTGCGCGCGGGGCCTGGGCGGGCCTGGACTGGCAGCCGGGCACGTGGTGGAACGTCAGCGGTCCCGGCTAAGAAGGCCCAGGACTCTCATAAGCCGACGTGCTGCGGTTCCTGGCCGACCTGCGGATCCCGCCGACCTTCAGCCAGACCGAACGCGACCTGCGCCCGTCGAAAACGCAGCAGAAGATCTCCGACCGGCTCCGCTCCGAGACCGCCACCCGGAACCGGTGCGCCATCTGCGGCTACCTCGACACCGCCCGCAAGCACGGCGAGCCCGTCATCACCGTCATCCGCGACGCCCTCGCTGGAAACGCCTGGATGCCGCCCCTGCCGGCATGAGCACAACCACGCCCACCGCCAGTCACGCAGCGCGATAGAACATAACGCGACCGGACAGGGCTGAATGTTTACCCCTCCATATATGAGATCGAGGGGCCTCGTCTGGCTTGCCGGGCAGGTGCCCTCCGGCACGATGTACGACGTAGCGGATCCGCGCTTCACAGGGCGGCGATGGGCCCCCACCTCGCGGAGGACAGGCCGCCGACGAAGGCATCATTGGGAATGATGGTCAAGGCCGGCGAGGGCATCACGTCTCCGCGGTACGTGGTGAGGATGCGGTAAGCGTGGTCGAGACAGTTGTTGCCGATCAATGTGTAGCCCCACCCCTTGGCGGCGTTGGCCTGCTGCTCGGCCCCGCCCACGGCGCTGGTCGGGGTGGCGTGGCAGCGATATCTCGTATAGCCGATCGTGCTGGCCCGGAAGGCGGAGCTGACCGCGCCGAAGCCCCCGGACCCCACCCATGCTCCGTTGTAGGAACCCGGGGCGACGTAGGGGTCACCGGCTGCGTCGTCGTCTGTGGCGCCGAAAATCCACTTACCGCTGCTGCCCACCTCGAAAGCCCAGCCGACGTGCCCGAGGCCTGCGGCCGCGTTCGGTGCGTTGAACATGCACACTTCGCCCGACCCGAGCGCGTACGCGGGGCCGACACCCAGCATCGTCATCGAAGCCCCGGCCCCGGTCAGTGAGCACGCCAGAATGGCCAGGCGCATCCGCAAAGTTCGCATAACATCCCTTCGTTGTCCTGATTGCCGGAGATTCACCCCGCAACCTTTAGGATCCGCCCGCCTGTTCA
>DASWUW010000409.1:0-3488 GCA_036406335.1 Trebonia sp. | reverse complement strand
GTTCCCTGTCTGCGGATTGGCTGACGCCGCCTGAGCGGCTACCGCGGGATTGTTGTCCACCGTGCCGGTTACGGCCGCAGCGACGATCACACCGACGGAGCCAGCGTGGCGGCCCAGGCCGAGCACTGCACGGCCGTGCTGGTAGCGCGCGAGGTATGCGGACCCGACGTCCGACAACTACTCTGGCGTCAGCTAACCGACCGTCCTTCCTGCTGTATGGCTGCTGACCTCCGACTTCAGGATGCCTGCTCGGGTCATCTTCATGGCCTGCACCGCACAAGGCCGGCTGAGGGAACGCTCCGGGGGCGGCCAAGGTCGGTACCGGCTACCGCAGGGCTCCTCCGCACGGGACGGTCAGCCCCGCCGGGCTGCGCGACGTCGCCGGCTGGCACCGGCTGGCCCTCAGGGTGGTACTGCTTTTCCTACCGTCAAGCCGTCCCTGGCGCGCCGTGCCGGACCGGCACACGCTGGGGATATGACACTCAACGACAATGCAGCTCCCACCAGCGGCCTGGCGGACGAGGCGGCCATCCGTAACATCACAGCCCGCTTCGCCGACATCGTCATGCGCGCAGACTACGACGCCTTCTCCGCCCTGTGGTCCGATGACGCCGCCTGGGTCATCGGAGGCACCGAAGGCCAGCCGTTCGAGCGGCGTGCCCACGGCGTCGACAGCATCGTGTCCCTGTTCCGCGACCTCTGGAAAGGCAATGACTACTTCGTGCACTTCGCGGTGCCGGGCATCATCGCCATCGACGGCGACCAAGCGACCGCCCAGGTCGTATGCCATGAAGCCGCCCGCGGGCCCGAGCGGTTCTACCGGACCCACGGCATCTGGTCCGACCAGCTGCGCCGGACCGGGAGCGGCGGCTGGGTGTTCACCAACCGCACCTACCGCTACCTCTGGCTCGACATGTCCCCCTTCACCGGAGACACCTTCCCGATCCTGCCCTGACAGAGGACGGTCAGACGATCAGCGGCTGGCCGGACCGCGGGCTGGCCGCCGATCCGCCTCTGACCTTCACACAGTCTCCGCGGACGTGACCGCGCCGAGCAATCATCACACGACAGTGCCGTAGACACCCCGCACCCTTTCATTCGGAGCGCACTATGCCCACGTTGGATACGCAGCAGATCACGCAGTATTACGAACTGCACGGCGACCATGACAGCCCGCCGGTTCTCTTGATCGGAGGCCTGGGAGGCGTCGGAGCGCAATGGGCGAACCAGCTGGAACGGTTCTCCGACAGGTACTACGTCATCCTCCCCGACCAGCGGGGAACCGGTCGCACCACTCACGCCGAGGACGGTTACACGACACAGCAGCTCGCAGCTGACCTGGCCGCCCTGGTCGCACACCTTGCTGTCGGGCCGGTGCACGTGGTAGGCGCATCGACCGGCGCTGCCATCGGGCAGTACATGGCCCTGGACCACCCGCACGCGGTGCGTTCGCTAACGATGGCGGGCGCCTTCGCCCGATTTGATGCTTTCGCCCACCGCGGCTCCGAGGTGCGGCGCGCATTCGTCGCCGCCGGCGACCGGCGGTCCCGGTACTCCTGTTACGTGTGCTTCCTCTTCTCACAGCGGTACACGCGCGAGCACCCGGACAAGGTGCAGGCGTGGATAGATGAAATCCTGGCCAACCCCGAACCACCAGAAGACCGAGCCATAACCCTGAAGCGACTAGACATGATCGCCGCCCACGACTCCCTGGACCGTCTCGGTGAAATACGTCAGCCGTCGCTAATTATTTGCGGCGACCACGACATCGCCGTCGGGCTGCCGCTGTCCGAGGAGATTGTCACCGCCATGCCCGGCAGCGAGCTAGTCGTCCTCTCCGGCGCCGGGCACCTGATCGAACTTGAACAGGAGGAGGAATTTTTTCGAATCGTCGACACCTTCCTCGACCGTCACTAAACCACAGGAACACGCACAGCTAGCTACCCAGCTGCGGTTGGACCAGACCGGCGTCGACCGCGTCACCGGGGCACCCGGCCCGGTCGCGAACGTCACGCTGGAGGCCGCCTGCCGGAAGCCGTCCACGAACTAGCTCCGCGCCGCCGGCGGCAGCGCCGACGGGGGCGGTGCCGATCACCGAGCCGACCTGGCGCATCGTGTTCAGCAGGCCGGACGCGACGCGACCGGTCACACTGCTTCGCATCTCCCGCGCCGAGCTCGCCGCGGCATGCTCACTCTGCTCGACAACCCCGCCACCGTGATGAAAGGTTGCCCGATGTACCACCGGATCGTTGCCGTCGAGCAGGGCCGTCTGAGGCCATCGGCAGGAACAGCGGTACCACCCTCCGGACGTTGCTGCGTGAGACAATCAGCCTTATGACCACTCACGCCACGGAGCTGGGGGCAACGCTGCGCGCGTGGCGCGACCGCCTTTCCCCGGCAGCAGCCGGGCTGCCGAGCGGGCGCGCGCGCCGGGCGAGGGGCCTGCGCCGGGAGGACCTTGCCGAGCTCGCCGGCATCTCGGTCGACTACGTCATCCGCCTGGAGCAAGGACGGTCCACAGCCCCCTCGGCTCAGGTGGTCGCCGCACTCGCCCGCGCCCTGCAGCTCACGAACGCCGAACGAGATCACCTGTACCGGCTGGCCGGCCTGGTCCCTCCGACTGACGGGGAGATCTCCGACCACATCCCGCCTGGCATCCACCGCGTGCTGAACCGGCTCGGCGATGCTGCCGTCGCGGTCTTCGCCGCGGACTGGCAGCTGATCTGGTGGAACCGCGGCTGGGCGGCGCTGCTTGGTGACCCGTCGTCGACGCCGCGGGCGCTGCGCAACTTCGCCCGCGACAGCTTCCCGGTCAACGGTGACGGCCCGCGTCTCTCGCACTGGCCGGTGACCTCACTGGCTGGAGACCTGGTGGAAGCCGCCATCGTGTCTGACCTGCGCCGTGCGACTGGGCGCTTCCCGGACAACAGCCGCCTGACCAGCCTGGTCCAGGTCCTCACCGCCGGCAGCCAGCGCTTCGCCGAACTGTGGGCCTGCGGCGCGGTCGGCGCGCACCGGGAAGACCACAAGATCATCGCACACCCCGCGGTCGGGCCGATCGCGGTGGACTGCGACGTCATGACCGACGGCGACGCGGAGCTGAAGATCGTAATCCTCACCGCAGCCCCCGATACCGAGGACGAGACCAAGCTGCGGCTGGCTTTCCTGTCCGGCGTTGCCGATCCCGCTCGCACCTGAGGTGAACGACTTGGCCGCAGCGCCCGATCCCGAAACTGGGCTTCCAGCTCAACGCCACCCGGACGGCCGGCGGATCAAGACTGTACCGGTCGCCGGCCAGCACACCTGCGAATGCCTCGGCGGGCTCAGTGAATCGGCCGGTCACCGGTGACGTACTTATCGGCCGATTCGCCCCCTGGTCGCTATCGCGCGGCTACCCGGCCGGGCAACAGCAGGCCGGCGGCGCGGGCGATAGCGTCGATGGTGTCGGCGGGGTCGTCGTCGGCGTATGCGATCCCCCGGTGCTGGCC
>DASWUW010000408.1:0-6656 GCA_036406335.1 Trebonia sp. | reverse complement strand
TACACGCGGCGGGGGATTCATGTCCTCTTTGTGCCGTAAATTGTAAGTCTTCCCTGTTCAGATGACATATGGTGGCATCTCGGGATGCGGGCCGAGTTGGGGTAAACCGGTCGGGCCATCTGCGCGTCTCGTATGGGAGGACAAGACTGGCACGGTGCTGTGCCAGCAGGAGCATTGGTCCGGCGGGGTCTGCCGCCGGGGCACATCAAGGGGTGGGTGAGGTGTGTCTAGCGTGTCGGAATCTTCTACTGTTGCTGCGGTAACTGATCGCGTCGGCTGGCTTACTGGTCGGTCTGGCGTCTGGATGCGAACGTACGTTCGCCAGCTTGTTATTACTGATTTTTCTGTTGCGGTCGTGGCGGCGATCGCGGCCGTCGGAGTGCGCTTCGGGTACCACGTCAATAACCGGTACCTGGTGCTCAGCCTGTTGCTGCCGCCGGTCTGGACCGTTGCGGTCAGTGTGTTCGGCGGGTACGAGCGGCGCTACCTGGGGACCGGCTCGGACGAGTTCCGCCGGGTGCTGAATGCCGGGCTGAGCCTGACCGGTGCGCTCGCGCTGATCTCCTACGCGGTGAACAACGAGCTGTCCCGCGCCTATCTAGTGATTAGCATGCAGGTCATCGTCGTGCTCGACCTGGTGGTCAGGATGGCGCTGCGCAAGCGGCTGCACCGGATGCGCAGCAAGGGACAGTGCATGTCCACGGTCGTGGCGGTCGGCCACGAAACCGCGGTCCGCCAGCTGATCAGCGAGCTGCGGCGCGAGTCGCACCACGGCCTCGCGGTGGTTGCCGCCTGCCTGGCCGGCGGGGGCGCGCTGACCGAAGTGGACGGGGTCCCGGTAGTCGGCGACCTCGACGACACCGCCAGCGTGGTGCGCAACCTGAACGCCGGGACCGTAGCGGTGCTGTCCTGCCCGGAGATGGACGGGGTCAAGCTCCGGACGCTGGCCTGGGAGCTGGAGAAGACGGGTACCGACCTGTGCGTCGCCCCGGCCCTGCTGGACGTGGCCGGCCCGCGGACCACGGTGCGGCCGACCGCCGGGCTGACCCTGCTGCACGTGGACCACCCCCAGCTGAGCGGGCCCCGGCAGGTGGTCAAGGACGCGTTTGACCGGACCGCGGCGGCGGGCGGCCTGGTCCTGCTCCTGCCGGTGCTGCTGACGATCGCGATCGCGATCAAGCTGTCCGACCGAGGGCCGGCGCTGTTTACCCAGACCCGGGTGGGCAAGGACGGCCAGCTGTTCAAGATTTACAAGTTCCGGACCATGGTGGTGGATGCCGAGGCGCGGCTGGCCGAGATCCGGGAGAAGAACGAGTTCGACGGGGTGCTGTTCAAAATCCGCAGCGACCCGCGGATCACCCCGGTCGGCGTCCGGCTGAGGAAATGGTCGCTCGACGAGCTGCCGCAGCTCCTCAACGTGCTCCGGGGTGAGATGTCGCTGGTCGGCCCCCGCCCCGCGCTGCCGGAAGAGGCGGCGCTGTACGCGGATCACGTGCGCCGCCGCCTGGTTGTCAAGCCCGGTCTGACCGGAATGTGGCAGGTAAACGGCCGGTCCGAGCTCTCCTGGGATGAGACGGTCCGCCTGGACCTGCGCTACGTGGAGAACTGGTCCTTCGCCCTTGACCTGCAAATTCTGTGGAAGACGGTCTCAGTGATGTTCAAAGGGGTAGGAGCATATTGACGCACGTGACACAGGGGACGCAGGGGGCTGTCGGTGCGCCGGACCTAGGGGGGTTACATGACTGCGGTAGCGGTTCAGGAGCTGGCCGGCCTTGACGTCCAAGTCAGCGAGCCAGATATCCCGCCCGTCGGCACCGCAGGCTCAGAGGTGGTGGGCTGGGTGCACCGGGCCGCTGACGGGGACCTGCAGGCCTGGAACCGGATCGTTGATCACTACGCGAGGCTGATCTGGTCCATCACCACGCGGTTCCGGCTCACCGAGAGCGATGCGGCCGACGTGGTACAGACCACCTGGATGCGGCTCATCGAGCACATCGACCGCATCGAGCAGCCCGCCCGGGTGGGCTCGTGGCTAGCCGCGACCGCCCGCAATGAGTGCCTGCGGCACGTGGCCGCGCGCAAGCGGGTCGTCCTGGTGCGCGAAGACGATGAATTCGACGGCGCCGACCACTACGGGCCGACGGTCGACGAGGCACTGCTCGCCGCCGAGCAGGCCCGTGATGTCCGGGCTGCGATGGCCAACCTTCCTCTCGAGTGGCAGCGGCTGATGGAGCTGCTGATGGCTGACCCGGCACCGTCTTACGCCGAGATCTCGGACCAGCTAGGCCTGCCGGTCGGTAGCATCGGCCCCACCCGGGGACGCTGCCTGGCCCGGCTCCGCGTTCTGCTGGAAGCCTCGTGAGCGCCTCATCCGCGGCCGGTAGCATGGCTGGCGGCATCTGCCGCAGACGGCGACGACTTCTGGCCGGGGAGAGATGTAGGTGACGGCACTCGGGGCTCGTCGTGACGATGGGATGGCCAAGTCGCTCAAGCCCCGGTCCGGCGGCAGCCTGCGGGCAGCGAGCGGCGCGATGCGCCGGCTCGGGTGGGGGGTCGCCGATCAGGCGGTCTCCAGCCTTACCAACGTCGCGGTGAGCATCTATATCGTGCACGCACTGGGCGCGGTGCAGTTCGGCGCGTTCAGCCTGGCCTACGTGACCTACGGGTTCGCCCTGAACGCGTCCCGGGGCCTGTCCACCGACCCGCTGATGGTCCGGTTCAGTGGTGCGAAGATCGGTACCTGGCGGCTCGCCGTCGCCAACTGCACCGGCGCCGCGCTCGTCGTCGGCCTGGTCGCCGGCCTGCTCTCGCTGGCCGCCGCGGCCGTGCTGAAGGGGACGATCGGGGCCGCCTTTCTCGCTCTCGGCCTGACCATGCCGCTGCTGATGCTGCAGGACAGCTGGCGTTTCTCTTTCTTCGCGCTCGGGCGCGGCGTTCACGCGTTCGCCAACGACAGCATCTGGGCCGTCGCCCTGATCCCGGCCCTGCTGCTGCTCGGCCGCACCGGGCACGCCGATGTCTTCTGGTTCACCTTCGCCTGGGGGGCCACGGCCGGGCTCGGTGCGGTCGCCGGGATCTTCCAGTCCCGGGTCAGGCCGCAGCTGCTCGGCGCCAGCCACTGGTTCACCCGCCACCGGGACCTCGGTGTCCGCTACATGCTCGAGGGGACCTCGAACAGCGCGGTCACCCAGGTACGCGGCTACGGCACCGGCCTTATCGTCGGCCTGGCCGCGGTCGGTTACCTGCAGGCCTCTATCACCCTCTTCGGGCCGATGACGATTCTGTTCCTCGGCATGGGCCTGGTGACCATTCCCGAGGCCGCCCGCGTGCTGCGTCGTTCGCCCAATCACCTGCCGCTTTTCTGCGGGCTGGTGAGCGTCTCGCTCACGCTCGCGGTCATCGGGTGGTCGGTCGTGCTGCTGGTCGCGGTGCCGCGCGGGCTGGGCGGCTGGCTGCTCGGCCCGACCGTCTGGCGGCCGACGTACCCGCTGATCGTGCCGCAGATGCTCTGCTACCTGGGCCAGGGTCTGAGCGGCGGGGCGGGCAGCGGCCTGCACGGGCTCGGCGCGGCCAAGCGGAGCCTGCGCCTCGTGCTCTCCCTGGCGCTGGTCTCGGCGGTCTTTACCGTCGTCGGCGCCTTGCTGTACGGCGTCGAGGGGACGGTTTACGGGATGGCGATAGGTGCCTGGCTGGGCGTGCCGATCGCCTGGTGGCAGTTCAGAAAAGCCTGGCAGGAATACGGTAAGGTGTCCGCTGACCGCAGAAATCAGCGGACTTCCCTCGATCGGCCTGACAGTGCTGAGCGCCGGTAGCGTGAACACCGCTCGTTTTGCTGGACACCATCACCCGGAATTTCCGTAACAGCGAGGTAGCAAGCGATGAGTCCGAGCCGTCGTAATCGACGATTGATCGCGTACGGATCTCCGGTTATCGTACTGCTGACTGCGGCGGGAATTATATTGCTGATCGTGCACAGTTCTACCTCGTCCACCGACATGAGCCAAACAAAGGTCGTCGGCACCCCTCCGGTCAAGCCCGAGCGGGTCTGCAATACCCCGGTACTGCTTTCGCCGTACCGCTACGACGGCCCGGCCGGAACCTACAGCGCCCGCAGCGAACCCCAGGGCCTGCCTACCTTCGGCTCGGCCGGCAGCGACTTCCCGTCGGCCACCCAGATCATGGTCGTTCCCGCGGGTAACAACACCGCGGCCGCGGTTGCCGCCAAATACCAGGTCAACAAGACCGTCATCTACTTCGATCCCGGTGTTCACAAGATCGAGAACGGCATGTACACGGGGAATCACTCGGTCTACATCGGCGGCTACAGCACCGCGAAGGGGAAGGCCGTCATCGACGGTGTGGACGGGGCCACCGGGGGCACCGGCAAGGGCGGAAGCAGGCTTTCGATGAGCCAGGCGTCGACCGGGAACAATGTCTTCGACACCTGGGAATACCTGTCGATCAAGAATTACACCTCAAGCGCGAATAACTCGATCCTCGGGAACGTCAACCAGGGACTTTCCGACGTCGGTGACGTATACAAGTACAATACGATCGGGCCTAACGAGTACGGATTCCAAGCCGACGGCAAGGCGCCGACTACGGGGGAAAGTAGTGGCGGCGGTTACGCTATCGACGCGGGCAGCGACACCATCATTCAATATAACTGCCTGACGCACAACGCGCAGGGTGGGTTTAACGCCGACAGTGCCGCCAATCTCGTCGTGGCGAACAATGAGATCAGCTGGAACGGGCTCGGTGAGTATCCGGACGCGGACGGCCCGGGGGCAAGTCCCCATGCCTGCGGCTGCTCTGGCGGCGGCAAGGTTTTTTACTCGCTGAACGCCAACATCACCAAAAACTATATTCACAGTAACTACAACACCGGGATCTGGTTCGACACCGATAATGCCGGAGCTGATATCTCCGGGAACTACATCGCGTCGAACTGGGGTTCCGGTATCGAGTACGAAGCCAGTTACAACGCCCGCATCAGCAACAACACGCTGATAGGCAACGGCTGGGCCTCCGACGGGCCCTGGCCCGCGGGCGTGGGCAGCAAGGCCTGCTACAACGGTGTGTCCTGCACCAACGGGCTCGGCCCGGTGACCGGGGCGGGCGGCACCAACCCCTACGCCGCTATCGACCTGTCCAACTCCGGCGGTAACGCCAACATCCGGGTGGCGGCCGGCTCGACCGCGACCCGGTACAGCGGCGAGCTGCTGGTTGAGAACAACAACCTGCAGGACAACTTTGGCGGGGTGAAGGTCTACACCGACGCCGGCCGTTACCCGGGGAATATCGAACGCAACTCGGCCTGTACTTTCCCGCTCGGCGTACTCGACGAAAGAGGCAGCAGCGTCTACTACCAGCAGAGCCGGGTCCTCACCACCCAAGCGGACGCCGCCGTCAGCGGAACTTCCGTCACCACCGCGAGCGGCACCAAGACCCTGTGCGCGGACTACGGCGGCCTCGCTGACGACGGGGATGCCAACGTGCTCAAGAAGCCGATGGTCGGCATGGCGGTCTTGGACATGAACTCGGGTGACCTGCTCGGTACAGTCACCGCGGTGACCAGTGCCAACGCCTTCACCATCAGCGGTTCCCCCAGAAACACCCGCGGCCTTTCGCTGCTGCTGTCCGCCTACGGAGGCTGCGGCCCGGCGGATTACTACGGCGGCGGTCTCGGGACGGCGTCCGGGCAGCCGCAGGCCGACTACTGGGACAACTGCATCTGGGGTTCCCGTAACGTCACGGTTTCGGGAAACACGTTCTCGGTCAATGCCGCGGTGGTAAAGGGCTGCACCGTTTCCAGCAATCTGTGCGGCTTTAGCTACAATGTGGCTTTTATTCCCGGACTGCCGAAACTGCTGAACTTCTGGGATTCTTATGCCTCCTACATCGCCATGGCCAACGGCGGCCTCGGCAATGTCTGGTCCGATAACACCTACAAGTGGTCGGGCGGCGGGTCGAACGGCTGGCGGTTCTGGGCCGGACAGCAGGGACAGGGGCAGATGCCGCAAGCCCAGTGGCAGGCGACACCGAACGGCCAGGACGCCGGAAGCACGTTTAAGTAAGCGGCCGCCCGAACACAGTTAACCTATTTTTTACTTTAGTTCCGACAGTCACAAAATGGCGGCTCCTGGTATCACGGCGGCGAGTTCAGTGATCCCCTAGACGTGAAGCGCCGTGTCTTGATCATCGTTCAGAACCTGCCAGTGCCCTTTGACAGGCGAGTCTGGCTCGAGTGCCGGGCCCTCGTCGCCGCGGGCTACCAGGTCGCCGTCGTCTGCCCGAAGGGCAAGGGTGATCCCTCCTACGAGGTCATCGACGAGGTCGAACTGTACAAGTACCGGCCCTACGCGCCCGGCGGCAGCAAGGTCAGCTTCGTGGCCGAGTACGCGTACTCGTTCGCGGCCACGGCCTGGCACACGCTGAAGGCCCGCCGCAACGGCCGGTTCGCGGTCATCCAGGCCTGCAACCCGCCGGACATCTTCTGGCCGATCGCCCTGGCCTTCCGGATGGCCGAGAAGACCCGCTTTGTCTTCGACCACCACGACCTGTGTCCCGAGCTCTTCCAGTCCCGCTTCCCGGACGGCCCGACGCTGCCCTACCGGGGGCTGCGGTGGCTGGAGCGCCGGACGCACCGGACCGCG
>DASWUW010000407.1:0-7697 GCA_036406335.1 Trebonia sp. | reverse complement strand
TTGTCTAAAGTATAGACTTTAAGTCTAGCTCAGGGGTTACCAGCCGATGACAGGGAGAGCGCCGGGGTGACGGTCGACGCCGCAGGCCGCCGCTGGCTGGGCCTGGCTGTGCTGTGCTTCTCGATCCTGCTGGTCTCCCTGGACGGAACCATCCTCAACGTCGCGCTGCCGACCCTGATCGACGACCTGCACCCCAGCGCCAGCGCCCTGCCCTGGATCGCCGACGGCTATACCCTCACCAACGGCGTACTGCTGCTGTTCGGCGGGGTACTCGGGGACCGGTACGGGCGACGGCTGGTCTTCCTCGCGGGCGTCACCGTTTTCGGGGCCGGCTCGCTGTTCTGCGCCCTGGTCCACAGCACGGGAGACGTCATCACGGCCAGGGCGGTCATGGGCGCCGGCGCCGCGCTGCTCATGCCCGCCACGCTGTCCCTGATCACCGCCACGTTCCAGGGGCAGGAACGGGCCCGCGCCATCGGGATCTGGTCCGGGGTCAGCGGCATCGGCACGGCCGCGGGCCCGCTGCTGGGCGGCTGGATGCTGCAGCACTTCTGGTGGGGCTCGGTGTTCCTCATCAATGTCCCGGTCGCCGCTCTCGCCCTCGTCGGCGGCACGCTGGTCCTGAAGGAGAGCCGGGCAGCGCACCGCCGGAGCCTCGATATCCCCGGGGTACTGCTGTCCGCGGCCGGCCTGGCGGCCGTCACCTACGGCCTGATCACCGGCCCCGACGACGGGTGGGGGTCCGCCACCGTACTCGGCTCCCTTGTCGGGGGAGTCATCCTCGTGGCCGTCTTCGCCCGGTGGGAACTGCGGCAGGCCGAGCCGCTGGTGGAGATAAAGCTGTTCCGGAACCGGACGTTCTCGTCGGCCGTCGGCGCGGTGACGGCGGTCTTCTTCGCCCTGTTCGGTGCCAGCTACCTGCTCAGTCAGTTCATCCAGTTCGTGCAGGGGGTCAACTCGTTCGGGGTCGGGCTGCGGTTCGTGCCGACGGCGGTCGGCACCCTCATCACCGCGAACCTGTCAGCCCGGGTTACCGCCCGGGCGGGACTGCGCCGCACTATGGTCACCGGAATCGCCATGCTCACGGCGGCCATGGTGCTGCTGGCCGTCATCGGCAGCACGGGAAACTGGACCCTCCTGACCTCCTTCAGCCTGCTCGGGCTGGGCCTCGGCCTGGTCATCGCGCCCGCGTCGAACGCCATCATGGGAACACTGTCCCCGGACAAGACCGGCGCGGGAGCAGGCCTGCGGAGCATGGTCCAGCTCGTCGGCGGCTCGTTCGGCGTCGCGGTCATCGGCAGTCTGGCGACCTCCCGGTACCGGACCCAGATCAGTCACGCCGTTACTACGCTGCACCGGCTGCCCGCTTCCGCCCGCGGCCCGGTCACCGATCAGGTCGGCGAGGCCTTCGCCGCCGCGGCGCGCCTGCCCGGGCCGCTCGGCCAGGCCACGAAATCGGCCGCCAGCCAGGCGTTCCTCAGCGGCGTGCACCTGGCCGGCATCGTCGCGGCCGCCGTTATGGTCGGCGCGATGATTATCGCCGCGGCCGCCATCCCGAAGCGGGCGGAGGCCCGGCTCGAAGAGCCGGGGTCAGTATCCGGCGGCCGGGTCGATCTGCCCGTCGAGCGGCTGGCCGGCGGCCCAGCGGGCGACGTTGACGGCGACGCGGTCGGCGAGGCGCGGCATGACCATGTCGTCGGTGTCGGCCGTGTGCGGGGTGATGATGCAGTTCGGCCGCTGCCAGAGCGGGTGCCCGGCCGGAAGCGGCTCCGGGTCGGTCACGTCCAGAGCCGCCCCGCCGATCTGGCCGCGCTCCAGCGCCGCCACGAGCGCATCGGTAACGACGTGCCTGCCCCGGGCGACGTTGACCAGCCAGGCCCCAGGATCCATAAGGGCCAGCTCGGGGGCGCCGATGATGCCGGTGGTCTGCGGCGTGAGGGCCAGGGCCACGAACACCACTAGCGCCCCCGGCAGCGTGTCGTGAAGGGCGGCGGTGGTGTCCACTCGTTCCGCACCGGGGACCGGGCGGGCATGGCGCCGGACGACCGTAACCCGCGCCCCGAACGGCGCCAGCAAGCTGATCAGGGCCTGGGTGATCCCGCCGCCGCCCAAGATGGTGACGGGCTGGCCGTAGAGCGAGACACCGTCGCGGCCGCCCCAGGAGCGGGCGCGGACGCGGGCGGGAATCTGGCGCAGCCCGGCTAGCGCCAAAGTGAGCGCGTGCTCGGCGACGACGTCGCCGTACGCGCCCTTGGCGCAGGTCCAGACGCGGCCGTCGGTAAACAGGTCAGGGCCGGCGAACTCCTCGATGCCCGCCGAGGGCAGCTGGACCCAGCGGACGGCCGGGACCGCCGCGAGCACGCTACGGAGCCCGGCGATGTCCTGGCCGGCCAGCCAGACCAGTCCGTCGGCGGGTTCTCCTGCGGCTACGGGCACCCCGCCGCCCCGCTGGACGGCCTCGCGCACGAGCGGGTGCGGGACCGGGCCGACGGCGACGCGGGGTGCGGATGTCACCGGACCAAGTTAGCCGAAACACGCGGTAGCCCTGGTCCGCCGGGGCGGGTCTCGGGGCGGCGGCGTGCGGGCTCTTCCCGGAACTGTTTCAATTCAACTGTGAAAGCCAGCCAAGCCAGCCCCGAACGCCGGGCCCGGGTGACTATCCGGCAGGTAGCCGAGACGGCCGGCGTGTCCATCGCGACCGTCTCCCGGGTCATCAACGGGCACTCGGACGTGTCGGCCGGCACCCGGGAGGCCGTACAGCGGGTGGTTCGGGAGCACGGCTACCAGGCGGGCACGCGGTCCCGGCCCGCGGCGACCGGCCTCGTCGGCGTCATGCTGCCGCTGGTCCACCCCGGGTACTTCGCCGAAATCCTTTCCGGCGCGTCGGAGGCACTGTACGAACACGACCTGCGGGTGATGCTCTGCCCCACCCGGCATTCCCACGAACGGGAGGTGTCGCTGCTCGACCGGCTGGCCGCGGGCGAGGCTGACGGCGCCGTCCTGGTGCTCCCGGAGGAATCGGCGGAGGAACTGCTCGCGCTGGCCGGCCACGGCTTCCCGTTCGTGGTCGTGGACCCGCGGACCGAGGTGCCCGAGGGGATACCGGTCGTCTGCGCCGCGCACTCGTCGGGAGCGACCCACGCCACCCGCCACCTGCTAGATCTCGGGCACCGCCGGATCGGCGTGATCGGCGGGCCGGAAGGCTGGGTAGCGACACGAGACCGGCTCCGGGGGTACCACGCGGCCCTGGCCGGGGCGGGCGTGCTTCCCGACCCTGGCCTCGTCCGGTATTCGAACTTCCGCATCTCCGGCGGGCGCGATGAAGCGGCGGCGCTGCTCGGCCGGCCGGATCCGCCGACGGCGGTCTTCGCCTTCAACGACAGCATGGCGATCGGCGTGCTGCAGGAGGCCGCAGCGCGCGGACTGCGGGTTCCCGGTGACCTGTCGGTGATCGGCTTCGACGACACCGTCGAGGCCACGGTGGCCGTCCCGGGACTGACCACGGTGCGTCAGCCGCTCGCCGAGATGGGGCGAACCGCGGTCAGCCTGCTGCTGCGGCAGCTCCAGGCTCGGCGCTTCGAGCCACTGAGCCACGAGCTCGAGACCAAGCTGGTGATCAGGGACTCGACCGCCAGGCTGGCGCCCGCCCGGCAGTTCGGCTAAATACGCCGTTGACCGCTATTCGGTGGCTTGTTACGTTCTTCCCGGAAACATTCTGGAAACTTTCCGTACTTTTCCGGGAGTCTGTATGCGTCGTTCCAGTTCGCGCCGCGCACTGCGGTGGGCATCACTCACGGTCGTCGTCTCGGCGTCCCTCGTTACCGGGTCTCTAGCCGGCGCCTCCGGCGCCTCGGCCAGTACCGCTTCCCCGACCGCCGCGAGCCACGGGATCGCCAGCGGCACCCGGTTTTTCGTACCCCCGCCGTCGACCGGGGCTTTGCCGCAAATCGCGCAGCTGGTAAAAACCGGCGACCTCAAGGACGCCGCCCGGGTCGCCGAGATGGAGGCGATCCCGCGCGCCGTGTGGTTCACCAGCGGCACGCCCGCGCAGGTACAGCAGCAGGGGCGGCAGACGATGGCCGAAGCCGCGGTCGAACGATCCGTGCCCGTCCTGGTCGCCTATGACGTCCCCGGCCGGGACTGCGCGCAGTACTCAGCGGGTGGCGCACTGAGCGAAGCCGCCTACGAAGCCTGGATCGACGGGTTCGCCCGCGGAATCGGGCACCAGCAGGCGGTCGTGATCCTGGAACCGGACGCGCTCGGCAACCTGCCCTCGAACTGCGGCCTGCCAGCGTCGGTTTACCCGTTCACCGACGCCGAACGGCTAGCCGAACTCCAGTACGCGGTGACCGCGCTGGAGGCCAACCCGGGCGTCAGCGTCTACCTCGACGGCACGCACAGCGCCTGGCAGTCCGTGGGCACGATAACCCAGCGCCTGCTCGAAGCCGGCGTCCAGAACGCGCAGGGGTTCTACCTCAACGTGTCCAATTACCAGCCCACCCCGGCACTGACCGACTACGGCACCTGGATCTCGGACTGCATCGCCATGGTCACCGACCCGTCGAACGCCTACTACAACAACCCGTCCGCATGCGCCAGCCAGTACTACCCGGCGACCGAGTCCGATTTCAGCACCTGGAATCTGACGACCCAGTGGTACGCGCAGAATATGGGCAGCGCGGTCGCGGCGACGCACTTCGTCATCGACACCAGCCGCAACGGCGACGGGCCGAACAGCATGGCGGGGTACGCCGCCGCGCCTTACGACCAGCCGTCCAGCGTGATCGGCACGCTCGCGGCGGGCAACTGGTGCAACCCGCCCGGCTCCGGGCTCGGCCTCCGGCCCACCGCGAACACCGGCGTTCCGCTGCTCGACGCCTACCTGTGGGTCAAGACCCCCGGGCAGTCCGACGGCCAGTGCGACTCCGCCGGCGGCGTTCGGGCCTGGGACTACTCCGATTACCAGCAGCCGGGCTGGCCGGCCACAGCGTCAGCGCAGGCCCTCTTCGACCCGCTCTGGGGAGTCGACGACCCGGCGGCGGGCGCCTGGTTCCCGCAGCAGGCCGTCCAGCTGGCGCAGGACGCCAGCCCGGCTCTTCCGCTGCCCTGAGCGCTCGACCCCGCGGCCGGTACTCGGTGAGTACCGGCCGCGGGGTCGGCGTCGTTCCGCCCGGGCCAGGAACCGGTCAGGGCAGTTTCCACTGCTGGTTGGCACCGTCAGTGCAGGCCCAGATCTGGAGTTGGGTGCCGGAACCGCCGAAGCCGGTGTCGTCGAGGCACTTGCCGGATCCCGGGTTGACCAGCTCGCCGTTGGACTGAGCCTGCCACTGCTGGGCGCCCGTGCTGTTGCAGCTGTACAGGTCGACGAGGGTTCCGTTGGCCGTGCCCGCCGCGTTGACGTCGAGGCACAGGCCGAGCACCTGGAGGGTGCCGTCGGATCCCCCGGTCCACTGCTGGGCGCCGGTTCCGTTGCAGGTATAGACCTGGACCGGGTTGTGCTGGGCGGTGCTGGCCGACCGGTCGTCCAGGCACAGGCCCTGGTACCCGGTGACCGGGCCGGTGCGAGCCGCGGTACTGCCGGCGGTACCGGGCGCGACGGTCCAGACGAAGCTCTGGACGGCGTAGGCGCCGTTGCCGTCCTTCGCGGTGACCGTCACCGTGGTGGTGCCGTCAGCGGCCGGGGTGCCGGAGATGACGCCGCCGGAGGAGACCGACAGGCCGGCGGGCAGGCCCGTGGCCGAATAGGTCAGCACCTGGCCGGCGGTGGCGTCCTTGCCGCTGAGGGTGACCGCGGATGCGGCGTGGCCGGCCAGGCTGGCCTGCGGGCCAGGACTGGCGAGGGTGACCGGGGCACCGAGCTGGCCGGATGAGACGGCCAGGGTGCCGGCCAGCGGCAAGCTCGCGCTGGAGTCGCCGACGGAGACCGTGTAGTTGCCGGCGGGCGTGGCCCAGGCGCCGGCGCTGCTGTTCCAGTACTGCAGGTTCTGCTGGGACAGGGCGAAGGTCACGGTGGCCGATGCCCCGGCGGCCAGGTTCACCCGCTGGAAGCCCTCCAGCTGGAGCGGCGGCTGGCCCGAGGCGGCCGGGTCGGTGACGTACAGCTGGGCCACGTCCGCGCCGGCCCGGGAGCCGGTGTTGGTCACGGTGGCGGTCACGGTGGCCGCGCCGCCCGCGGTCAGCGAGCCCACGTGCAGGTTGCTGAACGAGAAGGTCGTGTAGGACAGGCCGTACCCGAACGGGAACAGCGGCGTCACGCTCTTGCTGTCGTACCAGCGGTAGCCGACGTCGATGCCCTCGGAGTACTGCACGGTGCCGCCAGTGCCGGGCCACTGGGCGGTCGTGCTGGCGGGCACCTGGGACAGGGAGGCCGGGAAGGTGACGGTCAGGTGCCCGGACGGGTCGTAGCTGCCGAACAGGACGCTGGCGATCGCGGTGCCGTCCTCCTGGCCGGGGTACCAGGCCTCGAGTACGCCCTTGACCGAGGAGAGCCAGGGCATGGTGACCGCGGAGCCGGTGTTAAGGACCACGATCGTGTTCGGGTTGGCCGCAGCCACCGAGGTGATCAGGTTGTCCTGGGTCGTGCCCAGGTCGATGCCGGCCAGGTCTGAGCCCTCGGACTCGCCGAGGTTGGCGAATACGATCGCGACGCTGGCCGCCGCGGCCGCCGATGCCGCCGAACTGGCGGAGGAGCCGGCGTTGTAGGTAACGGCCGTGCCGCTGGGCGCGGCCGCCTGGATGCCCTGCAGCGGGGTGACGGTGCCGCTGGACTTCACCCCGGCGCTGCCGCCGCCGTCGGTCTGCGGGCTGGTGGAGGCGTCCGTCCCGATAACCGCGATTGACTTGTCAGACGAGGTGAGCGGCAGGATGCGGCTGGCGTTCTTCAGCAGCACGGTACCTTCCTCGGACAGCTGGGTCGCGTCAGCCTGGTCGGCGGAGTTCGTCGCCGCGGCTGACGGTGACCCGCTCGCTGCCTGGTCGAACCGGCCGAAGGCGAACATCTGGGTCAGGATGTCCGAGACGGCGGAGTTGATCGTGGCCTGGCTTACCTGGCCGGAGGTGACGGCGCTCTGCAGGGACGAGCCGTAGAACCCGTCATTGCCGGGCATGTCCATGTCCAGGCCGGCGTTCGCGGAGGCGGCGGTCGAGTGCGTCCCGCCCCAGTCGGAGGTCACGAAGCCGGCGTAGCCGAACTGCTGGCGCAGCACCGTGCTCAGCGTGTACGGGTTCTGGCAGGCGGCGGCGCCGTTGATGTAGCTGTAAGCGCACATAACCGATGAGGGCGCCCCCTGCTGCACCGCGGCCCGGAAGGCGGGCAGGTAGATCTCCTGCTCGGCCTGGGTGCTGACCACCGCGTTGTCATTCGCGGTGTTGCGGTTGGTCTCCTGGTTGTATACGGCGTAGTGCTTGACCTGGGCCATGGTGCCCGCGGACTGCACGCCGCGGATGTCCGCCGCGCCTAGCTGCCCGGCCAGGTACGGGTCCTCTCCGATCGACTCGAAGGCGCGGCCCCAGCGGGGGTCGCGCACGATGTTGATCGTGGGGCCCAGGTCAACCGTGGCGCCCTTGGCGGCCTGCTCGGCGCCGATCACGTGACCGTACTCCTGCTCGGCCGAGGTGTCCCAGGTGGCGGCGACGCCGACCGGGGCGGGCAGCTGAGTGACGTTGCTCATCCCGTCGCCGACGCCGGCCGGGCCGTC
>DASWUW010000406.1:0-4251 GCA_036406335.1 Trebonia sp. | reverse complement strand
CGCCGCACTGGGCCGGCTGTCGGCCCGGCTGCAGCAGGACGGCGCGGCGTGGTCGCCGCCCGGTGCCGGGGAGGTGCTCCGGGCGGACCGGGTGCTGTACTGGCGCCTGCCGGACCGGCTGGCGGAGGCCGGGTCGCGGTTTGGCTTCGGGACCTTGTTCACCGATGCCCAGGACCGGGCCCAGTCGGTGGTCGCTGCCCTCTGGCGGGACCCGCCGCACCCGCCGCATCTGGTGCACGGGGACCTGACACCGGCGAACGTGATCGTGTCGGCGCGGCACGGGCTGGTGCCCGTCGATTTCCAGGACCTGGTGTGGGGCCTGGATGTTCAGGACCTCTCGTTCACCGTCGCCGCCCTGAGCCGCTGGCCCGACGGAGACCGGCTGGTCGACGCGTTCCGCGGCGGCTACGGCGAATGCCGGAGCTGGCCGGAGGTCTCCCCGGCACTGTTCGGCTCGCTGATCGCGGCCCGGGCTCTGCAGCAGGTGAACCTGACGCTAAGCCGCCCCGACCGCACAGAGCTGGAAGGTTACGTCGTTCGGCATGCTGAGCGGATCCGGGCCTGGATGGGCCGGCCAGGCCTGTGACCGATGCGTCACTCCGCCGCGGACGAGGTAGCGCGGCGCAGCGACTGACGCATGAAGTCGAGCACGGTCTCTTGCGCCTCGGTAACCGACCGGGGCTGCGCCGCGCTGATGCCGCCCTTGTCGACGTTGTTGAGCAGCGGGATATCCGGCTCGCCGTCCGCGGCCATCTTGGCCATCGCCCACCGGCCGAACACCCGCTCGGTGACATTTTCGCTCTTCAGCACCTCGACGCGCTCATGACGCTTGTCCTTGAAAATCCTGGCGTACAGTTCGCGCACCACCGGTTCCGGACCCTCCAGGGTCTGGACGAACTCATCGTCAGTAATCAGCAGTGCCCCGGTGACGCCCTGCCTCTTGTTGTTCGAGCGGGCGGCACTGAAGATATCGCCCAGCTGGTATTTGCGCTCGGTAGCCGAGATCCGGCTGCGACTGTGGTAAACCAGCCGGAAGACCAGTCCAGAGTCGTCTGACGCTACGTCGGTCATCGGTCAGTCCTCCTTGTACGTTCGCGCAGTAACGCGGTAGTGCCACCGGCGACTGACCGCCCAGACGGTCATACCTCAGCCACCACTACCAGTCTTAACGTCGTACGCGGACTGGACCTGTCTCATTTTGCGGCGGGAAAACGCCGGCGTGCTCTCGTCCCGCTTACCCTAATCTCGGGCCAGATTGGTGGTCGGGTCGTTGACCGCGACGTGAAAGTGCGCGGTCGTGTGATGCGCGCCGTGCCCGTAAGGCGGGTAGCTGCCCGTGGTGGTGGTGCCGTACCACGACTGCGTGAGCGTGACGCTGATCCTGGTGTACTTGTAGTTGCGGCCGGTCAGCAGAATGGTGACCGGGCCGTTCTGGTAACTGCCCATATGGCCCCAGTTGTACTTGCCGGTGCCGTTGACCTGGTTCTTGCCGACCTTGGTCCACTTCACCGCGTACAGCTCGCCGTTGCCCAGCGGCAGGTAGCCGAACCGGCCGGTCATCGGGTCCGCGTTCCGCAGCGGGTAGTTCGTTACCTGGTCGTTCTGGTTCCGCTCGACCATGACTGCTTTGGACGGCGTGCCCGGCGGGACCGTAGCGGCTTGTGACACGCCGGCTCCGATTCCCAGCAGGGCGACGCTGACTGCGACCGCACTGGCCACCTTGCCCGGGCTTCGCCTGAGCGCACCGCCGGCGACGGTCAGCTGACGGTTTGCAGGCCGTGCTCAGCGACTGTTCCTACGGTCAGCTCACGACGGGAACACTCGGCCAGTAGCGCGGGCAGGGCCGCGCGGGCGGCCTGGGCGCCACCCGGCCGCATCTGCTGGCCGGAGTCGTGGAGCAGAATGGTGCCACCGCCGTCCAGGGTGCGGAGCAGCGTGGTGATAACGGAGGCGGGCGTGGCGCCGCGTCCCCATTCTCGGCCGCAGGACGTCCACAGCAGCGGCCGGAGTCCCAGTCGCCGGGCGGCGCTCAGCGCGCCGGCGGTCAAGATCCCGTACGGAGGACGGAACCAGGCGGGTGCCTGCCCGGTAATTCCGGCTACCGCGTCGCGCGCCCGAGCCAGATCACCGTAGACGGCCTGAGGACGGCCGGCGGTCATCACGCGGTGCTCCCAGCCGTGGACGGCGACTTGGTGCCCGGCCGCGGTCACCTCGCGGGCCAGTCCCGGCGCGGCCGCCGCCATCGAGCCCAGCATGAAGAACGTCGCCTGCACCTGCCACTCCGCCAGCGTGTTCAAGACGGCCGGGGTAACGGCCGGGTCGGGCCCGTCGTCAAAGGTGAGCGCGACGTGCCCCGCGTCACCGTAGCCCGCCAGGCGCGGGAAGAGCCTGCGGCGGACGGGGGCGACGGCCATGGCCCCGGGCCGCGTGTACGAGACGGCCGACGCTGTGATCAGGGCCGCACTGGCCGCCAGCGGCCGCGGCAGCCAGTCCTCGGTCACTGGCTCAGCTCCAGGTACAGGGGGCCCGCCGGGCGAAGGGTGATGCCAGCGCGGGGTCGCATACTCCCCGTGGTGAACCGCAGCTTCGTGCCGGCCACGACGTCCAGAACCGTGCTCAGCACTAGCTGCGCGAACGACCGCCCCAGGCAGGTGCGCTCGCCCGCGGCGAACGGGATGTAAGTCCAGGCGGCCGCGCTGTCCTGGAAACGGTCAGGACGGAAGCTCAGCGGGTCGGCCCAGAGCAGTGGATCACGGTGGGTCAGGTAAGGGCTGTACAGAACCAGAGTTCCGCGCCGGATACGGTGGCCGCCGAACTGGACATCCGCCGTGCAGCGCCGGCTACCTACCCAGCCGGCCGGGTACAGCCGCAGAACTTCGTTGATCACCGACGAATGACGCTCCGGGGCCAGGAGTTCCGGCTGCTGGGCGACGTGGCCGAGCAGCCACGCGAGAGTATGCGCGGTCGTGTCGTAGCCCGCGCTCAGGGCGATCCGCAGCTCCTCCGGCCCGTTGGGCAGATCGCGGAAGGCCGCCGCCAGCGTGTCGGCCGGCGCCTGGGCGATGCAGTCCCGCATCGCCTTGTCCATCCGGTGGAACAGAACCGGCCGCCGGAGAAAAGGGGCGGGCAGCGCCCGGTCCAACGGGTCGAGGAAGTCAGCCAGCAGTCCCGGCCGGACCCGGCCGCCGAGCAGCGTGACCTCGAGGATCTCGCGCATCAAAGCGGCTGACCACGCCACCGCGTCGAAGGGACCCGAAGGCAGGGACCGTACGACCACGTCCGTGACCAGTCCGGTCAGCGCGCGGAGGGAGCCATGGGTAAACGCCGGGTTGAGCGCCTGGCGACGTCGCCGGTGCTCCGGCGCGTCAAGCTGGACCACTCCTCCGTTCAGGTAGGGGGACAGGTCGCTCATGCTGCCCTTGCTGCGAAAGGTCCTGATATCGCCGAGCACGAAGCGATTCCAGTCGGCCGAGTATCCCAGTACGGCCGGCCGCCAGAGCCGCAGCCGGAAAAGCGGTCCCAGCCGGGCCCCTTCCTCGATCAGGGCCAGCGGATCACGGCCCCAGCGGCTGAGATGGCCGACCCGGAACTCAGTACGAGGCTCCGGCAGGGTCGCGAGCGGGTCCTTGATCACGAGTAGACCCGCCCCTTCCAGCGCTGCGTCCCCCGGAGTGCCCGGGCCACGATCGGCGCCGCCGCCAGCGGTGACAACGGCGTCAGCAGCGCCTGCCAGACCATCCGCCGTTCGGTCTTGATTTCGACCAGGATCCGTTCAGTCACGCCCAGGATCAAAGGAACAAGCCACCCGCGCCGGCGCAGCACCGCTACCCAGGGAAGCGTGTAGACGAACAGGTGCCACCCGGCACCGAGCACGAGGCGGGTACGCGAGCCGCCGCTGGCCGGCAGCAAGCCGCGTGACATTCCGGTCAGCACTTCCCGGTAGCCGCTGTACATTCGCACCCCCACCTGCTGGCCGCCGAGCGCGAGACCCAGCTTGAACCCGGCCTTGCGGGTCCGCTGCGCGATCGCCAGATCCTCGACGATTTCACCGCGGACGGCCGCGAAACCACCAAGGTGGTCGTAGGCCGACCGGGTGAATACCAGCAGCGCGCCACTCGCCGTCGCGGCCTGGGGGACGTCGGCGGACAGCAGCCCGAAGGGAAGAAAGCACAGCAGTACGTCGTCGATCAGCGGCGTAATGAGGTGTTCGCCCAGCGAGCGGGTGATCTGCCGGCCGAAAACCGAGAAGAC
>DASWUW010000405.1:0-2521 GCA_036406335.1 Trebonia sp. | reverse complement strand
GTCGAGCCGGAGGCCGCAGAAGGCGCGCTGCGAATACCCGCCGGCGAGCTCGCGGCAGGAGGGCCGCCTGTCTGGCATGCTGGGCTGCGGGTGATCGCTGAGCTGACCGAGCGCTCGCTCACAGCCGATCCCGTCCAGTTGCTGGACCTGGTCGCGCGCGTGCGTTGCCGAGGCTGGGGCATAGCACTGGACGACGTAGGAGCTGACCGTAATTCCCTGGCGCTGCTCCCGTTTCTCCGGCCCGACGTAATCAAGCTAGATCTGCGCCTGATCCAGGATCGGCCGTCCGCCGCTATAGCCGAGATTTTCAGTGCGGTCAACGCCGAGTCGGAACGGTCCGGCACGGCCGTACTGGCCGAAGGCATCGAAAACCGCGAGCACCTGAGCATGGCCCGGTCGCTGGGTGCCACGCTAGGCCAAGGCTGGCTATTCGGTCGGCCAAGCGCAGCCCCGGAAATTATTCCCGCCCCGGCGGCCGGCGCAATTACCATCAACTCACGCGACCCGCAGGTCAGCGCCGCAACCCCGTTCATGCTGGCGGCGGCGGCGCTGCCACCCCGCCTCGGCCGCAAGGACCTGCTCATCGAAACCAGCAAGCACCTTGAACGCCAGGCCATGCACTCTGGCGAGGCCACCGCCGTGCTGGCAACCTTTCAGGACGTCGCGTTCTTCACCCGGGACACCCAGCGCCGATACCGCCAGCTCGTCGAGAAAGCGGCCTTTGTCGGGGTCCTCGGGCAGGGCATGCCCCCTTTCCCGATACCAGGAATCCGCGGCGGGCTCCTGGCACCGACAGATTTGCTCGTGTCGGAGTGGACGATAGCCGTCATCGGCCCGCATTTTGCTTCCTGTCTCACCGCCCGTGATCTCGGTGACAGCGGACCCGATATGCAGCGCCGCTTCGAATTCGTGCTTTCCCACAATCGTGAGCTCGCCATAAAGGCCGCCGCCGCACTGTTTTCGCGCATCTCCCCAAGCCGTAACAGCCAGGCGGGGCCTTAGGCTCCTCGTGTCACCCGACACGATGACGGTGTACACGATGGCCACCGCCGCGACCGCGGCAGCGATGGCCTGCACCCAGGCAGCTGCGAGCATAGGCAGATCGTAGCGATGCCAGGCCAGCGCCGCTCTGTCTCGCGCACGATACGAACGCCAGCGCACCGTCATCAGAATGACGGCTCATCCGAGTAGCCGGCGTCGCCGGAAACTTCAAGGTCAGGTGGCTGAGGATCTTCAGGCGCTAGGGAGCACGGCTGTCCAGACGTGGGCGTGGCCAGTCAGATCCCGGCGGGGTGACAGGCGCCGACGGGCCAGTGCCAGAGCGCCACGAGTGCGGGCGGGATATGGACTGAGCACGCGGTGCTGGCGATCCCGGCCAGGCCCTCGGCGGACGCAGTCCAAGAACCGCCGGCTGGTTTCCGGAAAATGTAGTACCCGCCATCGTCCTGGACCGAGACCTGGGCCCGCTGGGAGGACGGACTCGGGTTGAGCGCTCCGCCTGCCCAGTAGGTGTTGGTAGCCGGGTCGAAGCCGTAGTAGCTTTCGCCTTTGACGAGCCCGAGGTAGGCCGATGCGGGCAGGCCGTTCAGCCTGGCCGCCGCTGCGGTGAGTTGCGCGCGGGTCGCGTCGGCCATGGGCAGGTTCTCGGCGCTGGTCGGGCTCGGACCTGGGTTTGCGCTCGCGGGCAGGACCGCGGAGGTGGCACTGGACGGGGTCGTGCCGGTCGTGCCGGTCGCGGCGATGCGGGCGGCGGCCGGGCTGGCGCTGGAAGCGCTGGAGCCGCATGCGGTCGCGGCGAGCACCAGCACGCCGAGCGCCACCGTCCCGAGGAAGCGTCGGCGGCCGAGACGGGTGCGAGGAATGGAAGGTGCGAGAGGCATGAGGAACACGGTAGGCGCTGACCGCGCGGGCTGGCTCCGTTCCGGTGCGGTGAACTGGGCTGCGGGAATCGGGGTTGTCGTCGCCAGGGTAGTCTCGGCCGCCCAACATATGGCCAGACAGCGTGTTCCTACTTGCGGCACGGTGGTGACGACTTCGCTGGAACCGCGATCTGGTGACACGGAACCTGGCATCCGGTGTCATCTACGCTGCGGTCGCCGCTCGTCGAGCCTGGTCAGTTCCCCGCCAAGGCCGAGAACAGCTGTGCGTACCGTTCCGACGGGTCAAGCGCGAGCCCGGACTTCACGAACCTCGCCCAGTCGTCGGCCAGCACCTCGTCGAGACCCGACTCGATGGCGTCCAGGCCGGCCGTCGCCAAGGTCGCCGGGGAGATCTTCGGCGCTTGCACGCCCGCGGCCATGTCCGTGTCGACAAGGCCCATGTACACGCCGACGACGTGCGTGCCTTGATCCGCGAGCTCGAGACGCGCACTGTCGGTAAGGCTCCAAGCCGCCGCCTTGGAAGCAGCGTAGGCGCCAGCCCCCGGGACGGTGAACCACGAGAGTGCCGAAACGACGTTGAGGATGGCACCTCCCCCATTGGCCTTCAGGATCGGAGCGAACGCTTGAGTCATGAGCAGCGG
>DASWUW010000404.1:0-3317 GCA_036406335.1 Trebonia sp. | reverse complement strand
GCCGGCCTCAGGGCCAGCCGGAACCGGAGCAGCGGGCCGCCGAGCATCCGTCCCGTTAGGGCCGCGCCGAACGACACGACCGGCCCGATCTCGTGCGCGTCGTAGATATTGACCGGCCGGATAAAGGCGAGATAGGCGGCGATGTTGATGCCGACCGCGAGCACCAGGAAGTCGGCGGCCAGGTCGCCGGCCCGGGCGGCGCGGCCCGGGACGATCAGCCGCCAGACGGCGAAGGCGACGGCGGCGGCCACCGCCGCTAGCCCGATGAGGTGGACGAGGGCGAAGGCGATGTTCCCGCCGCCCCGCACACCCGCGTAGTCGGCCCCGAACAGCGCGAGGATGCTCTGCCAGAGCATCGGCGCGTTGCCGACGATCGCGTGCCACGGCAGCAGGCCGTAGCGGTTCGGCCCGAGCTGGTATCCGCCGTGGCGGCTGATCCAGGCGTTCGCCGTCCGGGCGAGCGGGACCGCCGCAGCCGCCGCGGCGGCAAGCAGCACCAGGTATACGAGGGCTCGCCACGAACTGTCTTCGGCCGCGGCGCCCGGCGTGGTAGGGGCGGGGGCAGTCGGCGCAGGGGCGGGGGCCGGTCTGCGGAGGGCCTGGGCTATCCGGATGACGGTGATCCGGATGGCGCGCAGCAGGCAGGCGAGGACTAGCGGGAGGACGCCGACTATCTCCGCCAGCGGGTCGCCGACGATGACCCAGGCCAGCAGCGCCGCCGTGACCGTACACACGCCCACGCAGGCCGGGAGGTACCAGCGCAGCCGGGCCGCCGCGGGCGGGGCCCGGTCCAGCAGGAGCAGCAGGAGCAGCAGCGGCAGGGCGGTGCCGACATGGTCGGGGCTGCCGAGCAGCACCGGGGTCGGCCCGCTGGGCTGCGGGGCGAGCATCACCCCGGCCGCTAGCAGGGCCCGGACCACGCCTTCGGTGCCCCGGGCCCGGCCGCGGGCGACGAAGGCGGCGGACAGGACCAGCAGCGTGTAGGTCAGCGCGGCGCAGATGTGCACTACCTCGGGGCGGACCCCGGCGAACTCCGTCACCGCCAGGTACTCCGGCAGCTCGGTGGTGACGAAGGAGACGTCGGTGTCCCACCAGCCGTGCAGCAGCAGGTTGCCGTGCAGCATGTCGGAGGACTGCAGCACTATCCCGGCGGCATCGGAATTCATCTCGATGGTCCCGGCCACCCGCAGGTAGCAGAACAGCAGGGCCGCTCCGGCCAGTACGGTGCCCAGCGCCCACCGCCACCGGCGGGGCCGGCGGACGTTCGCGGGCGGCTGCTCCCGGGTTTGCTGCCCGATGGCGTGCACGTACGCAGGTTACCTGGCCGGAACGTCTCCCGGCCGGCTGCCAGCCGGGTGCCGGCCGGGCTGGGTTGAGCCGGCCGGACCCGGGTAAGCGACCACCGCAGCGCACGGCCGGCGGAAAGGAAACGTCGTGGCGACCGAAAAGCAGAAGGAAGCGGCCCGGAAGAACATCGTCAAGGCCCGGGAGGCGCAGAGTGACCGGGCCCACGGCAAAGACGCTCCGCAGCCGAGC
Organism: Trebonia sp.; assembly: GCA_036406335.1. Classification (GTDB taxonomy): domain Bacteria; phylum Actinomycetota; class Actinomycetes; order Streptosporangiales; family Streptosporangiaceae; genus Trebonia. Next base: position 1,781 of record DASWUW010000404.1, on the reverse strand, counting down.
CCGGGCCTGAGCACCGCGGAAAAGGACGCCCTGAAGGACAAGGACTTCGCCTTCCCCGAGAAGCGCAAGGAGCCGCTGACCGACGCGCGGCACGTGCGCAACGCGATCGCCCGCTTCGACCAGGTCGAGGGCGTGAGCGACATCGAGCGGGACCGGGCCTGGAAGCGGATCCGGGCCGCCGCCAAGCGTTTTGACGTCGAGGTGTCGGAATCCAGCTGGCGGGACCTGGCCAAGGGCGGCAAGGACCACGGGGCCAAGTCGTCCTGAGGTCAGCCGGGCTGAAGCGGATCCGGGTTGAGCATGGCGGCGAGAGCGCGGACGGCGTGGCCGGCCGGGCCGGGATGCCCGGTGTAGCAGGGGAACACCCGTCCCCAGGTCAGCGCGCGGGCCAGCGGCGCGATGCGCAGGGCCAAGATCAGGGACCGGTCCACGGCCGCCCGCGGGTGCCCGGCGGCTAGCCAGGGCTTGAGGTACTCCTCGGTCAAGTCGGCTAGCCGGGGGGATCGCGGGGGGAGCCCGGCGTGCTCGGCCGCGGTGCGCAGCGCCACCAGGAGGCTGGCGAACGGGTGGGCGACCGCGGCGTCGCCCCAGTCGAAGGGGGCAGCCGGGGCGGCGAAGATGTTGTTCGGGTGCACGTCGGCGTGATCCAGGCTGGCCGGAAGGCCGAGATCCTCGAGTTCCGCGCACCACTCGCGCAGCCGGGGCGTGAGCGCGCGCAGCGCCCGGTACCGGGCGCGGCCGATGCCGTCGGGGGCAGCAACGGCCCGTTCCGTGGCTGGATCGGTTAGTAGCTGCTCGAACTGCGCGGGGACACTGCCGGGGCGCAGATCGGCCAGGCCGAGCGCCAGCAGGTCGCCGGCGTGCCCGGCCAGGCTCACCTGCAACCCGGCGTAGGCGCGGAGCATGGTCCGCCAAGGGCGGAGGTCGCCGGCGTCCGCCTGCCGGTGCGCTAGCGTCGGGCCGCCGTCACGGGTCAGCGACCAGGACCGGCCCGGGTCGACGGCAAGCGGAACGGTGAACTGGTCCGGGTACCAGTCCGCCAGCGCGGCGATCAGGGCCGGCTCGAAGCCGGAGGCCGGCGGGCTGGCCTTGAACCACACGGTCCCCTTCCGGACGGGAACGCGCAGCACGACCGAGTACATCCGGCCGCGAACCAGGGCCGGGCCGGCGCGCGTCAGGCCGGCCGCCGCGCAGCCGGCGGTGATCCAGTCCTCCGCCGCGGCGATCCAGGCCGGGTCCTGCCAGGGCGGTATCCCCCGCACCGGGTCGGGCGCCTTGATATCGGTGAGCTCCACGGGTTACCAGTGTCCCCGGCCGGCCAGCGCCGCCGGGACCGGGACCGCCGGCGTCCGCCGGACGGGGCCGGGTAGCGTGGCGGCATGGGAGTCAGGATCGGGGTATCACTGGGGGCGGCGGGCGAGCCCGGCGGGTTCGAGGCGGCCGTCGGGCAGCTCGAGGCGGCCGGGATCGATTCGCTGTGGCTGCCGGAAACGGTGTACAGCCCGGCGGTCGAGCCGTTTACCGGGATGACGTTCGCGCTGGCCAAGACCACGCACCTCAAGGCCGGGACCGGGATCTCGGTGCTTCCCGGGCGGCATCCGGTGCTGGTGGCCAAGCAGCTCGCGTCGCTCGCGGGGCTGGCCCCGGGACGGGTGCTGCCGGTATTCGGCCTGCAGCCCGCCACCCCGGGTGAGCGGGCGCTGTTCCCGGTGCCGGCCGGGCAGCGGGGGGCGGTGTTCGACGAGGCACTGACGCTGCTGCGGCTGATGCTGGCCAACGAG
>DASWUW010000403.1:0-2267 GCA_036406335.1 Trebonia sp. | reverse complement strand
GATTGGTCCATCGGACTCCATTAGGCGGTACCGTCGAATAGCAAGCGGTTGACGGCATGGCGGGACATGCCCGCCACGCCGGGCCCTACGGCCCGGCGCTGGCGGCCCCATGTAAAGGAGAAACTGGGTGGCACGCATCGGTGACGGTGGGGACCTGCTGAAGTGCTCGTTCTGCGGAAAGAGCCAGAAGCAGGTGAAAAAGCTCATCGCCGGCCCAGGCGTGTACATCTGCGACGAGTGCATCGACCTCTGCAACGAGATCATCGAGGAAGAGCTCTCGGAGCCCGATGGCATCAAATGGGACAGCCTGCCCAAGCCGCGGGAGATCTACGAGTTCCTCGATGCCTACGTCATCGGTCAGGACAAGGCCAAGAAGGCTCTTTCCGTCGCGGTGTACAACCACTACAAGCGGATCCAGAGCGGCGGTGACCGTCCGGGCGAAGACGCGGTGGAGCTGGCGAAGTCCAATATCCTGCTGCTCGGACCGACCGGCTCGGGCAAGACCCTGCTCGCCCAGACCCTGGCGCGGCTGCTGAACGTGCCGTTCGCCATCGCCGACGCGACCGCCCTGACCGAGGCGGGCTATGTCGGCGAGGACGTCGAGAACATCCTGCTCAAGCTGATCCAGGCCGCTGACTACGACGTCAAGAAGGCCGAGACCGGGATCATCTACATCGACGAGATCGACAAGATCGCCCGCAAGTCGGAGAATCCGTCGATCACCCGGGACGTAAGCGGCGAGGGTGTCCAGCAGGCTCTGCTGAAAATCCTGGAAGGCACCACCGCCAGCGTGCCGCCGCAGGGCGGCCGCAAGCACCCGCACCAGGAGTTCATCCAGATCGACACCACCAACGTGCTGTTCATCTGCGGCGGCGCGTTCGCCGGGCTCGAGAAGATCATCGAGCAGCGCTCCGGTCACAACGGCATCGGCTTCAACTCGGTGCTGCGGGTCCGCACCAAGAACATCACCGAGGACGGGTTCGCCGACGTGATGCCGGAGGACCTGCTGAAGTTTGGCATGATCCCCGAGTTCGTCGGCCGGCTCCCGGTTATCACCAGCGTGCACAACCTGGACCGCGAGGCGCTCATCCAGATCCTCACCGAGCCCCGCAACGCCCTGGTCAAGCAGTACAAGCGGCTCCTGGAACTGGACGGAGTGGACCTGGAGTTCACCCCGGACGCCCTCGATGCGATCGCGGACCAGGCCAACCTGCGCGGTACCGGCGCCCGCGGCCTGCGCGCGATCCTGGAGGAAGTCCTCCAGGCGGTGATGTACGAGGTGCCGAGCCGCAAGGACGTCGAGCGCGTGGTCATCACCCGGGAGGTGGTGCTGGAGAACGTTAACCCGACTCTGGTGCCGCGCGATGTCTCCCGTCGTACGCCGCGGGAGAAGTCGGCTTAAAGGCCGCTTAACCCGCGGTCCCGCGCATCTCTGCTCCTTTTGCCGGTATTGCCGCTTCTCTGCACCGGGCCCCGATAACCTCTGTGAGGTACTTCCGGGATCACGAGCAGGGATTGAACGCAAATGAGCGGCTGGGACAAGTCCTCTACGCCAACCTGGGGATCGCAGGACGACCCCGAAGAGGCTAAGGCCGGCGTGCCGGCCGACGAGGACGCAGGGGAATCCGGAGTTCAGGACGCCGATGCCCGCGGCAGCCTGACTGCCGGGCCGCCGCCCGAGTTTTTCGGCGATGACCACGGCCAGCCGGATCAGCCCGAGAGCACTCCTCTAGCCTTCCCCCGGCGCACGCCGGGGGAGAGCCTGCAGAACCTGCCCCGGCGCGCCGCCCCGCGGGAGACCTCCTACGGGCAGCCCGCCGCCTACGGCCGCGGCCCGGCCGGCTCCTACGGCCAGGACACTGCCTCCGGCCGGGATAACGGCTTTTTCGGCCGCGACAACAGCTCACTCCCGGACCGCGGCTTCGGCCGCGGCAACAGCTCCCCGCCGGACCGCAGCTTCGGCTCGGACAGCAGCTTCGGCTCGGACAGCGGCTTCGGCTCGGACAGCGGCTTCGGCCGCGACGCCGCGTCCGGTCCGGAAGCCGGCTTCGGTCAGAACTGGGGTGCCGACCCGGACAACAGCCGGGACGCGGCCCCCCAGGCCGCCGACGGCGGCGCCCGGCGCGCGGCCGCGCCCTGGGAGGAGCAGCCGCAACGAGACGCTGACCTCCCGAGCCGGGACCTCCCGAGCCGGGACCTCCCGAGCCGGGACCTCCCGGGCTGGAACGTCCCGGCCCCGGACTACGCCGCCCGGGAGTTCGGTACGC
>DASWUW010000402.1:0-1576 GCA_036406335.1 Trebonia sp. | reverse complement strand
GGCTCAGCGCGGGACCGCCCGGCCGGCCAGCCGGGGCGCGGCGGGCTGGCTCGTTCTCGCCGCCTTCCTGCTGGCCTTTGCCGCGCTCGGCGCCTGGTGGCTGCACGCGGGCCACCGCACCGCCGCGGCTGCCGTCACCGTTACGGTCGCGCTGACCCGCGGCGGCCCTGACTCCGGCACGGGCCGCTGACCCGCGGCGGTCCCGGCTCCGGCACGGGACGCTGACCCGGGCGCCGGTCAGCCGAGGCTGCGCCAGGCGTCGGCGAGCGCGGTGAAGCTGGCGATGCGGCGGGCGCGGTCCAGGCTGGGCGTGACCACGACGATCTCGTCGGCCTGGGCCAGCTGCCGCAGCTCGAGCAGGCGCTGCGCGACCGCCTTGGGGGCCCCGGTGACCATCCGGCCGTCGTCGCGGCGCCCGGCCCGGAATTCCCCGCTGCGGGCGAACTCGAGCACCGCCTCGGGGCGGACGGGCTCACGGTCGCCGCGGCGGATGCCCTGCATGGTCAGCGTCCACGCCGCCTCGAACTCGAGCACCGCCTCGTCGTCGTCGCTGGCGAAGGCGAGCACGGACAGGGCGGAGTACGGTTCGTCGCCCGCGGCGCGCGGGCTGAAGTCACGGCGGTAGCCGCGCAGCGCCTCGAACGCGATCTCGGGGCTCATGTGGTGCGCGAACACCGCGTTCAGCCCGTTGACCGCGGCGAACTGGGGACCGTAGTGACTGGAACCGAGCACGAACAGCTCCGGGCGCTCGGGGACGACCGGCGCGGCCACCAGGCGCGCGTACGGGTGACTGGCCGGGAAGCCGTCCCCCAGGAAGGCGAGCAGCTCGGCGACCTGGCCGGGGAACTCGGCGGCGGGATCGGTCCTGACCCCCCGGCGCAGCACGTGCGCGGTCAGCGGGTCGGTGCCCGGGGCCCGGCCCAGCGCGAGGTCGACCCGTCCCGGGTACATGGCCAGCAGGGTCCGGAACGTCTCCGCGACCTTGAGCGACGTGTGGTTGGGGAGCATGATCCCGGCGGCACCGACCCGGATGCGCCGGGTATGCGCGCCGACGTGCGCGGTCAGCAGCTCGGGAGCGCTGCAGGCCAGGCTGTTCATGTTGTGGTGCTCAGACACCCAGTAGCGCCGGTACCCGGCGGTATCCAGCGCCTGGGCGACCTGAACGGCGCCGGCGATGGAATCGGCGGCACTCTCGCCGTACTCGATTCCGACGAAGTCAAGCACGGCAAGCGGCAGCGAATCACTGGGATAGCTCATCGCCGGTGGCAACACGCCGTTTCCCGGGCCCATTCCCCTGCTCGCCCGTTCTCCTACTTGCCCGTGGGCGGCGGCCCGGCGGGCGGGTCAGCGTCGGCGAGCATCTTGCGCAGCAGTTCCTCGTCCGGGCCGGACAGGGAGGAGACAAACCGGGCCAGGACCGCCTCGCGGTCCGCCTCCTCGTCGAGCACCCGGGCCATCCGGCGGGCGGCGAGCCCCGGCTGGTCGGCAACGGGGGCGTAGCGGTAGACCCGTCCCGCCTTGTGCCGGCCGAGGACTCCCTTGGCCTGCAGCCGGGACATGATCGTGACCACCGTGG
>DASWUW010000401.1:0-2792 GCA_036406335.1 Trebonia sp. | reverse complement strand
GAATCCGAGGAGCGGGAAACCCGGATCAAGGCCCGCGCCCTGCTCGAGACGCTGCGCGAGGTCGAGGAGGCCCGGCTGGCGGCCGAGCGGGCGCTGACCGGCCCGGCCGAGGCCGAGATGGCCGGCTCCGGCTCGGCCGACTACCAGGAAAGCCCCCCCGCCCCGCCGGCCTCCCGCCCGCTGCGCGTCCTGCTGGTGGACCACCAGGACTCCTTCGTGCACACCCTGGCGGACTACTTCCGCCAGCAGAACGCGGAGGTCACCACGCTGCGCACCGGTTTCCCGGCCCGCCTGCTGGACGAGCTCGCCCCGGACCTGGTGGTGCTGTCGCCCGGCCCGGGGCAGCCTTCGGACTTTGACTGCGACGGCCTGCTGACGGAACTGGACGCGCGCGGACTGCCCGCGTTCGGCGTCTGCCTCGGCCTGCAGGCGATGGTCGAGCACGCCGGCGGCCAGCTGTCCCTGCTGCCCGAACCGCAGCACGGCAAGCCCGGCCGCATCCAGGTCCGCGGCGAGCGGCCGAGCGCCCTGTTCACCGGCCTGGCAGAAGAGTTCACCGCCGCCCGGTATCACTCCCTCTACGCCCGCGAACCCGACGTGAAGGGCGGCTTCACCGTCACCGCCACCACCCCGGACGGGGTCGTCATGGCGATCGAGGACGACGCGGCCGGCCGCTGGGCCGTCCAGTTCCACCCCGAGTCGATCCTGACCGCGCCCGGCCGCTCCGGCCACCGCATCATCGCCAACGTCCTCGCCCGGTGCCGGGCTCGCACGGGCGTCTCCGCCAGGCCGGCCTAGGCGGCTTTACAGGTGAGCGAAACCGAGGTGAGCTGCCCGGCCCGCACGGTGACGGTGGCCGGCGCCGTGCAGGGCGGGCTGCCGGGCCCGGTCTGCCCGGTGGCGGCATAGGTTCCGGCTGCGAGGCCCAGGCTGAACTTTCCCGACACGCCCACCGTGACGTTGACGGTGTGCCCGGTGGCGCTGTCGCGGAAGGTGACCATTCCGGACAGCGGCTGCGCGGAGCCGCCCCGCGTCACGAAGGTTCCGCGTACTACCCACTGCGCCGGCCCGCCGCCGCCGCTGGTCCGCCCGCCAAGCCCGGTTGCGGCGGTTGCCGGGCCGCTGGCCGCGGATGGTTTGCTGCTGGCCGCGGATGCTGCGCTGCTGCTCGTGCTGGCCGTCGCCGCGCACCCGGTTACCGCGAGTGCCGCGATCGCGAGTCCGGCCGTTAGCTGTCGCATTTCTTCTCCCGCCTGGCGGTTCCGTACTGTTCAGGGATTAGACGCCGGCATTCCCGCGCTGGTTCCGCCGTTTTGCCGCGGCCGTCGCCCGGCGGCAAAGTGGCCCGGAGGCGGTTTCGCATTCCACCGGACGCTAGTCCCAGGCGAAGCCGGCTTCCGGTGCGTCGTCGGCCAGCACGGTGCCCTCGATCAGCCCGTAGGGCCGGTCGCCGGCCAGGTAGACCTCACGGTCGTTCTCCAGGCCGAACGGGCTCAGGTCGACGATGTAGTGGTGCTTGTTCGGCAGCGCCAGCCGCACCTCGCATACCGACGGCAGGGCCGCCAGCAGCTCGCCGCCGATCGTGTAGAGCATCTGCTGCAGCGAGTACGAGTACGTGGCGGCGAACGTGGACAGGATGACCCCCCGCGCCGTCTCGAACGCCGCGTCCCAGTCGGTTTCCGCGTCCGCGGAGGGCCGGAACCGCCAGGAGGCGTTGACCGACGTGGCCAGGATGCGGTCCTTGGTCTCCGGCAGCGTGGTGTACCCGTCCTTGGGGTAGCCCCAGAACTCCGACGCCGTCGTGTTCAGCACCGTGAGGTCCTTCAGCCCGGAGACCACCGACACCCCGGCGGCGGCGTCGACGTGCACCGCCGTGGTGCGCACCAGGTCCCCCGACCGCGCGAAGGAGAACCCGGTGGCGCCGATCGCGTTCCAGCCGTACTCCTCGATCGCGACCCGCGCCCGGGCGATCGGTTCCTGGGAGGACACGAAGAACGAGCCCAGCTCGATCGCGAACCGCTCCGGCGGCACGTCGCCGCCGAGTTCCTTGGCCAGGGCGTACGCCTTGTTCTTCTGCGAGTCGGTCGGGTACACGTGCGCGTTGGACCCGCTGGTGTGCGCGCCGGCCAGGTCGCCGGACAGGGAGCTGGAGATGTTCCAGTCCCGGAGCAGGTCTTCGCCGGACGGCCCGGCGCCCCGGGCGACGTGCACGAGCCGTACCTCTGCCTTGCCGTAGCGGTTAGCGCCGAGCTGGACCACGGAGCCCCTCCTCGTTTCTCGTGCTGCGGGTTACTGCCCGGGTTGCCCGGTGCTCCCGGGTTCGGTACCGCCGGGGTGCAGGCCGCAGTAGACGACGTCACGGCGCAGCGGCAGCGACGTGAACCGGACCCCGGTCGCGTCCCGGACCGCGTTGGCCAGGGCCGGGGCGACCGGGTTGAACGGTGCCTCGCTCATCGGCTTGGCCCCGTGCGGGCCGAACGGGTCGCAGGTCGACGCGAAGAGCACCTCGGTGCGGGGCACGTCGGCCAGCACCGGGACGTGGTACTCACGCAGCGCCCGGGTCGTCACCGCTCCGTCGCTGGATACCCTGACCTCTTCGAACAGGGCCGCGCCGAGCGCCTGGGCCACGCCGCCCTGGACCTGGCCCACCGTCAGCACCGGGTTGATCAGGCGGCCGTAGTCGTCGACCGCGGTGTAGCGCACGAGTGCCGCGGCGCCGGTGTCGGGATCGATCTCGATCTCCGCGACATGGCAGCCGCTCGGAAAGGTGAAGACGTCGGTCATGTTCATCA